>CANRCJ010000001.1 GCA_947629105.1 uncultured Clostridia bacterium
AAAACATACCGCTCATATCCGTTACACTTCTTGTATCTAAGCTACTTAAGTCTATGCTTGGTAGGCTACTACATCCGAAAAACATATCGTTCATATTTGTTACACTTCTTGTATCTAAGCTACTTAAGTCTATGCTTGGTAGGCTACTACATCTGAAAAACATATCGCTCATATTTGTTACATTTATTGTATCTAAGCTACTTAAGTCTATGCTTGGTAGGCTACTACATCTGGAAAACATAGCGCTCATATCCGTTACATTTCTTATGTCTAAATTAGCAAAATCTATTTTAGTACAATTCTCTAATCCATAAAATAGATAACTACATGTATCCGTTCTTGTTCCTTTTGCAATATACACTGATGTTATCTTTTTTGCTAGTTCTTCGTTTATCTCTGGATCCCATGGTGCATAATCATCTACATACTCGATCGTAGCCTCTTTTCCATTTCTTGGATAAACTATCAGTGTTCCATTTGGTTGTCCTTTTGCATAATACTTTGCAACTTCCTTGCTTTCTTCATCTGGTTCTGTTTCTCCTACTACAAACCAGCCAATTCCTGTTAACTCTGGCTTAGTTGGAACCTCTGTATTATTTGCTCCTAATATATCTTTTATATTATTTGCAACACTGTCTATATACTCTGTTGTATCCTCCATTATTTTATTTTCATCTATTGTTGCCTGTGCGTACTCCTTTGCTCCTTGTGTTGCAAATTTTATTATTCCTGAATTATATGCTGCACTTATTGATATCGCTACGAGTATAACTAATACTATGATTGTTATTATTAGCGCCATTAGTGTTATTCCTTCTTCGCTTTTGTTTCTCATTTTCTTTTTTTCCTCCGTTTTTATTATTTAATTTTAACATTTTATTATTCCTTTTGCAATCGTTTTTTGGTGCTTTTCATATTTTATATCTTTATTTCTTAAATTGCATCATACAAGGCTATAATTGAAATAATTATTGATATAGCTTATAAATTAGCGCAAATTAAAATAACACAAATACAACATATCTACCTTTCATTACTACAAGATAGACACATTATACTTGTGCTAATATAGTTTATTTTTTTGTATGCTAAATAATCTCTTAAACTACTTGTGTGTGTGTGTGTGTGTGTGTGTGTGTACAGCCCCAAGGGTTTTAAGTTTTGTTTCGTTTACCTTCATATTTATTATTCCTCTTTCGATTTTTCATTTGTATTATATAGCTATTTACTTTGCATGTCAATAGCTTCATACACTCTTTCTTTTTTATTAAAAACATATATTATCAAACCAGCAATTGCAAAAGTGATTAGATATGTAAGAGCTGCAACTAACCAATTTCCGTCAATTAAATTGCTTCCTGCTATTGTTGAAGAAATTATAGATGGGAATCTAGCAACTATCGAAATTACAAAGAACTTTGCAGGCTTTATTGGTAAAAGTCCACTTACATACACAAATAAGTCTTTTGGGCTTGCCGGAATTAAAAATAGAACAAATAAAATAGTGTAAATTCGTTTTGGATTTTTGAACCATTTACTATTTTCCATCTTTTCTATTTTTTCTTTTTGTACAAAGCTGTATATGAAACTTCTTCCAAATTTTCTTACAGCAAAGAATATTATAAATGTGCTAATAAATGCACCTAGTGATACTATAATTAGTCCTCCTATTGGTCCATAAGACATCCCTGCTAAAACTTCTACTGGCTCTCCAGGAAGAATTGGCAAAAATATTTGTATAACCATTAGTCCAATTATTATTAAAATTCCATCAAATCCTAAGCCCTCAATCTCGGCTTTTAAATTCATTCTTCCTTCTTCTGTTGATATATTTAAGAAAACTGGAAAAAGTTTAGTTGTTAAAAATGCCATAATCAATATAAATACTATAAACATTACTATCTTTAAAATCTTCGTTTCTTTACTTTGCATATTTTCCCATCTCTATTTATAATCTATTTCTAATATTTTATCTATTGTTACATTTTTTGTATGTTCTATTTTCTCCCATTTTGTTTTTTTCTTGAACATTGCAACAACATTTATTGGTATCCAAGATATTATAAATACAGGAAGTGTAAGTATTCCCTTTAAGTATGGTCTTATTTGTTTTTTGCCCAATTTAACTGCTGAAATAGCTAAAACAATACTTACCAAATACCAAATTAATAAACTAAATATTTTACCTATAAAATTTAAGTATCCTTCTTGTGCAAAACCAATTATAAAATGTGAAAGATAAGATATTGCTCCTAAACATTGAATAAATGGTGAAAATAAGAATACCATTGAATCAACACTTTCAAAATTGTACCTTCCTATTAATTTTTTGAAGTATAATTTAAAGCATTGTATTGTTCCTATTGACCATCTTCTTCTTTGTTTCCATGATTCATTAAATACAGTTGGTTGTTCATCATAAGTTATTGCATCTTCAACAAATGCAATTTTTTCATTAAGAATTGCACATCTTACAGTAAGTTCTATATCTTCTGTCATTGTATTCGCAACATATCCTTTTGTTTCAATGAACTTTTTAGAAATCATAAAACCTGTCCCATTTATAAAGCAAGATTTGTTTATGTTCATTCTTGCAATATTTAAAAAGACATTGTTTATCAAATAATATATTGAATAGCATCCAGATATCCATGTATCTGAAATATTTTTACTATCCCTAAATCCTTGTGCTAATTCATATCCATTAGATAAAGTATTGCTCATTCTTTCAAGGAATTTAGGATGAACAATATTATCTGCATCAAAAATAACATAAGCTTCATAATCTAGTTCCTTTAGTTTCTCAAATGCAATTTTAAGTGCCTCTCCTTTAGTATTAACAGTCGTTTCACATTCTAACAAATTGACTTCATTTTGAAGTACAATATCCTTTGTTTTATCTGTACAGTTATTGGCAACAACATATATATCATATAACTCTTTTGGATAATCTTGTTTTTTTAAACTTCGAAGTAAATTACCAATAACTTTTTCTTCATTTCGTGCTGGCACAACAACTGCAAGCTTATGATTTGAATTTATATTTTTAAGCCTTCTTCTTTCTTTAAAAATATATATTCCATTAATTACAAAATATATAAGATATGTTACAGCAATTATATCTATAAAATTTAACGTTCCCCTTATAAATCCCATTTCTTACTCCACTTCTTTTATATATTATATCAAAGAATTATTAATAGTAAATAGATATTATATTAAATTTTTCTTAATTTATATTATTTCCTTTTCATCTTTTTTAATAATATTTTTTGAATTTCTTCTAAACACCATGCTATTCCTATTCTTACATAATAACCTTCATGCTTAATTTTGTCAAGTATTTGTATGACTTTATCTACGTATTTTTCTCATCATACATATTATATTACAAAAAAATGTATTAACAAGTACATTTTTTGAAAAAATATATTTATAACACTCCCATTTACATTTTTATGTAAATATGGTATAATATATTTGTAAAATTCCTTTAAGGAGGTTTATACACAAAAAATGGGTACCTTATTACAGCAAAAGTTTGATGTGGAGATTGTTCCTCGCGCACTGCATCTTCTCTTTGAAGATGTACATGCATCTGCTTCTCAAAGGAAAGCATTGAGCGCGTACATCCATGAGAAGTTTGACAGAATTGGGACCTGTGTTTTGTGGGCAAGAAGCTCTGAGCTTTGCGAACTTATGGCAGATCTCGGGTTTTCTGTACAAAACACTTTGGGAAACAAAGAGATCATTATCACAAAATGTTCTATTCTGTTTTCTCCCAATTTTTCATCAAGCATACCAAGGAGTATCTACACCGCATAACACACCCAAACAAACGAGGTCAGAATAAATTCTGACCTCGTTTGTTTTTTATTTATCTTTATACTTCTGTTATATCAACAACTTCAAGTTCTTCTTCAGTTTTAGTATCTTCTATTGCATCATATAAAGCATTGGCAGTATCTAGTGATGTAAAACATGGTATCTTTGATTCAGCAGCAAGTCTTCTTATCTTAAATCCATCACGATTAGCCTCTTTTCCTCTTGTTGGTGTATTTATTATAAAGTTAATCTTACCTAATTGTAACAAATTTGGTATACTTTCTGCTCCTTCCCAAATTTTTTCAACAACTTTTGCATCAATTCCGTTATTTTTAAGTAACATTGCAGTACCTTTTGTTGCATATATATTAAAGCCCTTATTATATAATTTTTTTGCGATTGGAAGCATTTCTTCTTTATCTTTATCTCTTACAGTTATAAGTACATTACCAGATTTTGGTATGTTTATTCCAGAAGCTATAAATGCTTTAACTATTGCATCTGAGAAGTTCTTTGCAACTCCTAGTACTTCTCCTGTTGATTTCATTTCAGGTCCCAAGCTTGTATCTGCATTTTTTATTTTTTCAAATGAGAACACTGGCATTTTTATTGCTATATATTCGCTTCTTTTATATATTCCAGTTCCATATCCAATATCTTTTAGTTTTTCTCCAAGTATAACCTTTGTTGCAATGTCAATTACTGGAAGATTTGTTACTTTGCTTATATATGGTACAGTTCTACTAGAACGTGGGTTTACTTCGATTATATATACTTCTCCTTTTGATATAATAAATTGAATATTAAGCACACCTATAACATGAAGTTCTTTTGCAATTTTTTCTGTATATTCTATTATCTTTTTTTGATGTTCTTCTGAAATATGTTGTGTTGGATAAACTGAAATACTATCTCCTGAGTGAACTCCTGCTCTTTCTAGGTGCTCCATAATACCTGGAATTAAGATATCTTCTCCATCACATATTGCATCAACTTCTAG
This sequence comes from uncultured Clostridia bacterium, assembly GCA_947629105.1. Classification (GTDB taxonomy): domain Bacteria; phylum Bacillota; class Clostridia; order TANB77; family CAG-508; genus JAAWPK01. The sequence continues at coordinate 4,826 of CANRCJ010000001.1, forward strand.
CTCTTTTCCAAGCATATATTTATCTACAAGTATTGGATGCTCTTGCACGGTTTTGTTTATTTCATTTATAAATTCAGTAATTTCTGCATCATCATAAGCAATAGCCATTCCCTGTCCCCCAAGTACATAAGATGGTCTAACTAAAACTGGATATTCAAGTGCTCTTGCAACTTTGATTCCTTCTTCTACTGTATAAACTGTGCTTCCCTTTGGTCTTAAGATTCCACATTTATTTAATGCTTCGTCAAATAACTCTCTATCTTCTGCTCTATCCATATCCTCTTCTTGAGTTCCGAGAATTCTAACACCCATATCTTTTAGTGCTCTTGTTAATTTAATTGCAGTCTGTCCTCCAAATTGTACTATTGCACCATATGGCTTTTCTACGTTTATTATATTTTCTACATCTTCTGGAGTAAGTGGTTCAAAATATAATTTATCTGCTATATCAAAGTCTGTACTTACTGTTTCTGGGTTGTTATTTACAATTATTGTCTCATAGCCGTGTTTTTTTAGTGACCATACACAATGTACACTGCAATAGTCAAATTCTATTCCTTGTCCAATTCTTATTGGTCCTGAGCCAAGAACTACAACCTTCTTTTTATTACTCTTATGATTTGCTTCGTTTTCGTCATCATAGCTTGAATAATAATATGGAGTTTCTGCATCAAATTCAGCAGCACATGTATCTACCATCTTGAATGTTGCGACAATACCGTTTTTTTCTCTTCTTTTCTTTATTTCATTTACCGGTATTTTGGTAAGTCTTGAAATAACTGCATCTGTATAACCATATTCCTTAGCTTTTCTTAAAATGCCTGTGGTTAGATTCTTTGTCTTTAAAGTATTTTCCATTTGAACAAGATTATTAATCTTACTTATAAAGAATGTATCTATTGTAGTTGCTTCATGTATTTGCTCTATTGTTAGTCCTCTTCTTAAATTTTCTGCAATCACCCATAGTGTTTCATTATTTACATTTTTTAATTCATTTCTAATTTGTTCATCTGTATAGCTTGCAAACTTTGGTAATACCAAACTATCAACATTTTCTTCAAGTGAACGAATAGCTTTCATAAGCCCTGCTTCAAGCGTTGGAGCTATCGCCATAACTTCTCCTGTTGCCTTCATTTGAGTTCCAAGTTCACGACTTGCTGTTAAGAATTTGTTAAATGGCCATTTTGGTATTTTTACAACAACATAATCAAGTACAGGTTCAAAACAAGCATAAGTTTTTCCTGTTACTGCATTCTTTATTTCATCTAATGTATATCCTATTGCAATCTTTGTTGCAACCTTAGCAATAGGATAACCTGTTGCTTTTGATGCAAGTGCTGATGAACGGCTAACTCTTGGGTTAACTTCAATTACTGCATATTCGAAACTATTTGGGTTTAATGCAAATTGTACATTACATCCACCTTCAATTTTTAGTTCAGATATTATCTTTATTGCAGATGTTCTAAGCATTTGATATTCTCTATCTGCAAGTGTTTGTGAAGGTGCAACTACTATACTATCTCCTGTATGTACTCCAACTGGATTTATGTTTTCCATATTACATACTGTAATACAGTTGCCCTTAGAGTCCCTTATTACTTCATACTCTATTTCTTTCCAGCCAGAAATACATTTCTCAATTAATACCTGACAAACTCTTGATAAATGTAAACCATTAGAGCTTATCTCTCTTAATTGCTCTTCTGTATAGGCAATTCCTCCTCCTGTTCCTCCCAAAGTGTATGCTGGTCTTACTATAACAGGGAGTCCTATCTCTCTTGAGAAGCTTACTGCATCTTCTACATTGTTTACTACTTTACTTGCAATACATGGCTCGTTTATTCTTTCCATTGTATCTTTAAATGCTTGTCTATCTTCTGCATTTTTAATTCCTTCTGGAGACGTTCCAAGAAGTCTTACATTATTCTTTTTTAAGAATCCTTGTTCTTCTAGCTCCATTGCAATATTTAATCCTGTTTGTCCTCCAAGGTTTGGTAGAATGCTATCTGGTTTTTCTTTCTCAATTATTTTTTCTACTGTTTTTACAGTTAATGGCTCTATATATATCTTATCTGCCATATTTTTGTCTGTCATTATTGTTGCAGGGTTTGAATTTACAAGGACAACTTCTAGTCCTTCTTTTTTTAGCTCAACACATGCTTGTGTTCCTGCATAATCAAATTCTGCTGCTTGTCCAATTATAATTGGTCCTGAACCTATTACTAATACTTTTTTTATTTTTGTATTTCTTGGCATATATTTTTCTCCTTTTAAAATATTTTATTTTTTTAACATCTTTAAGAATTCATCAAATATATATGAAGTGTCCTCTGGTCCAGGACATGCTTCTGGGTGGAATTGTACTGTAAATATTTTTTTGTTTTTATATTTTATACCTTCAACTGTTCCATCATTTAGGTTTATATGTGATATTTCTGCCTTCTCTTTATCAACAGAATCTTCTTTTACGTAATAGCCATGATTTTGTGAAGTGATATATACTCTATCTGTTTTTAAATCTTTTACAGGATGATTTGGTCCTCTATGTCCGTATTTTAATTTTGCAGTTTTTGCTCCCGTTGCTAGTGCCATTAGTTGGTGTCCTAAGCAAATTCCAAGTATTGGTATTTCTGTTTCATATAGTTTCTTTACTGTTTCTATTCCTATTTTGCAGTCTTCTGGATCTCCGAGGTCCATTTGATAAAACAATTCCATCTGGATTACAGCTTAAAATATCATCTTTTGAGCTATCTTGTGGATATACATATACTGTACAGTTTCTTCTTACAAGCTCTCTTATAATATTTTCCTTACATCCAAAATCTAGTAGTGCAATTTTAATATCTCCTTCTCCTTCTATATAAGGTCTCTTTGTTGATACCATTCCTACTAGATTGCTTGGTTTGTAATTTTTTATTTCTTCAATTATTTTTTCTTTATTTGATATGTCAGATGTAATTTTACCTCTCATTGTTCCATTATTTCTAAGTATTTTGGTTAATTTTCTAGTATTTACATTTTTAAGTCCAGGAACTTCATTTTCAATTAAATACTCCTCTAAATCTTTTTCTTTTCTAAAATTACTTGCTGTTTCTGCAAGTTCATGAATAAATATTGCACTTATCCAAATCTTCTTTGATTCCTTGTCCTCTGTAATGACACCATAATTTCCAATTAATGGATATGTCATTACAACTCCTTGTGAAGCATAAGAAGGGTCTGTGAATACCTTTAAATATCCTGCCATTGATGTATTAAATACAACTTCTAAACATGTGTCTTTGTTATAGCCAATTCTTTCTCCTTCAAATATTTCTCCATTTTCTAGTACCAAATAACCTTTCATTTTCCTTCCTCTCTCCTAAAATTAGGCAAAAAAAATTTGTAAGATTTTTTAAACTCCTAAAAAAAAGGGACTATCAATAAGTCCCTTTTTAATTAACCTTTAATTTGCTTTGCAACTTCTTCTGCAAAGTTTTCTTCTCTTTTTTCTAATCCTTCTCCTCTTTCAATTCTAGCAAATTCAGTAACTTTTGCTCCTTTTGAAGAAAGTAAGTCAGAAACTTTAATATTAGGATCTTTAACAAATGGTTGATCCACTAAACATATTTCTCCATAGAATTTTCCAATTCTTCCTTGTACCATTTTTTCTGCAATTTCAGCTGGTTTTCCTTCATTCATAGCTTGTGCTTTTAGGATTTCCATTTCTTTTGCTACTCTTTCTTGTGGTACTGAATTTCTATCTAGGTATTCTGGACGAGCTGCAGCAATTTGCATACAAATATCTTTTGCAAGTTCGCTATTTCCACCTTCCATAGAAACAAGAACTCCTATTTTTCCTTCTCCATGTATATATTTCTCAACTAGTCCATTAGATGTAAATCTTACAAATCTTCTGATTGACATATTCTCACCAATGGTTGCAATTTTATCAGTAAGAACATCTGATACAGTTTTGCTTGAATCATTTACCCATTTTTGTGCTAGTAAATCTTCTACACTTGCTGGATTTTCTTTAACAACTTGAATTGCAACATCATTTGCAAATGTTTTAAATTCTTCGTTTTTAGCAACGAAGTCTGTTTCTGCATTAACTTCAACAACTGCACCTGTTTTTCCATCTTCAGATACATAAGCAACTACTAAACCTTCAGCAGCAATTCTGCTTGATTTTTTAGCTGCTTTTGCAATTCCTCTTTCACGTAAAAGCTCTGCTGCTTTTTCCATGTCACCGTCTGTTTCAGTTAATACTTTCTTGCAGTCCATCATTCCTGCGCCTGTTTTTTCTCTTAACTCTTTAACTAAACTTGCAGTTACCATTTCTATTTTTCCTCCATATTCAAAATTATTCTTCTGTCTTTTCTTCTTGATCTTGTACAGTTTCAGTAGCTACTTCTGCTACTTCCTCTGTTTTTTCTTCTTGTCCTTCCATCATCTGGTCCTCTATTGACATTACTTCTCCTTGTTTTCCTTCTATAACAGCGTTAGATATAACTGTTGCTATAAGTTTAACTGAACGTATAGCATCATCATTTCCTGGTATTGGGAAGTCTATGTCTTCTGGGCTACAGTTTGTATCAACTAAGCCAACTACTGGTATTTTTAACTTTTTAGCTTCTAATATAGCTGTTCTTTCTTTTTTAGGATCAACTATAAATATAACTCCTGGTAAAGATTCCATGTTCTTGATTCCACCAAGGTTCTTTTCTAGTTTTTCCATTTCTTTTTTTAGACCAATAACTTCTTTTTTTGGTAATACATCAAATGTACCATCTTCTTGCATTGTCTCAAGTTTTTTAAGTCTTTGTACTCTTTTTCTAATTGTTCCAAAGTTTGTAAGCATTCCACCTAACCATCTTTGGTCAACATAGAACATTTCACAAGCTAAAGCTGCTTCTTTCATGCATTCTTGTGCTTGTTTCTTTGTTCCAACAAATAGAACTGTTTCTCCTTCTTCAGCTTTTTCTTTTACGAAAGCGTAAGCTTCATCAATTTTTTTAGATGTCTTTTGTAAATCGATAATGTGGATACCATTTCTAGCTTGATAAATGTATTCAGCCATTTTAGGATCCCATCTTCTTGTTTGATGTCCAAAATGAACACCAGCTTCAAGTAATTGTTTCATTGCAACTACTGCCATATTTTATTCCTCCTTTTAGTTTTAACATCCATAAGATTTCAATCACCTGTAAAGACCTTTATAGCACTTTTTACAGATTAGTCTTATGTGTCTAATTTAACCTTATAGATTATAGCACAGAAGTGCTACAAAAGCAAGCTTTTTTTACAATTTTATAATATTTAATTTTGCTCCACATCTAGAGTATACTCAATACTTGTTATTGTATCATTCTCAACTATGAAATTTAAAAGAGTATCTCCCTTTCTGTATGTATATAAATTATCATGATTTTCATAGCTATCTGAATATGCTTCTACCATTTTATCATAGCTATCTCCAATACTTACTCCTTCATCTGTTGCAATTGTTTCGTCTAGGAAATATATAGATAGAATATTTTCTTTTTCGTTTTCAGCTGGATATGTTGTAATTTCGTAATGTTCATAAGTATATGTCTTATCTAAACCATCAAACGCACAGCTTGCAATTTCTGAATATGAAATTTCTTCACCATACTTTTCTTTAGTAAATTCCTTTCCAATCTCTATTTTCATTCCTTCATAAGTGTATGACCACTCTTCTTCCTGTGATGCTTCATCTTGCACTTTAGAATCCTGATTTGAGTTTTTAGTGCTTTTCTTTCCTCCAAATACGATATACGCTTCAATGGCTCCTACTACTAAAACAATTACAAGTAAAATAATAATTAATACTTTTTTATTCATACTTTTTTTCCTCCTTAATTTTTAAGCTTCTTTAGCTTTATTATATTCTTTTAATTTTTCTTCATAAAGTTTGCTTACATTATCGTCATTTCTATAATCTGTCAAATTAAATGTTTCTTTCAATATTTTTCCAAAATATTTTGACATTTTCTCAGCACCACTTAAATTCAAATGTAGTCCTCCATCATAAGTATCTAGGCTATAATCTATTCCTATTTCTTGAACATATTTTGTGAAGTTATAGTATGGAATAGCATTCTCTGCAGAGTACTTTACTATTTGCTCCTCGTATTCATCATACCAGTATGGATATAGACTTGGTGCTTTAATTAAAACAAGTGTGATTCCATTTTCCTTACATAAATCTCTTATTTTATTTAAATAATCATAGCATATATCTGAGAAACTATAATTTGCAAGTCTTCTTTTTGTTGGTAAATTTTCTGCAGGTTTTACATTTTTGTTTATCAAAAAGCCGTTATATGTGTTTTTCTTTGTTTTAAATAAATAATCAAAATCTTCCTGCTTTAGTTCTGCAAATCTGGAGTGATATCTAAGTATTGGGAAAATGTAGTATAAAATATTTTCTTCATCTGTCATTGAAGCCTCAATTAGATCTACCTTTTCTTTAGACCACTTCATATTATCTATCATCAGTCTGTTATATGCTTCACTAACGGGCTCATCATATCTCATAGAATTTACATTAAATACTACAACTTTTGGTATTTCATATTTTAGAGTTTCTTTTAAAAGATAATATGACTGCCAAATAAGTTGCTGAGAATTTCCTCTTACATAAGATACAATTCCCTCATTTTGATACATTTCAAGTGGAGAAAAGTTAGCATAAACCTCGCAATCTCCAATAAAGATTACTTCATGATTTTTCTCTTCATCATAGTAAGCGCTTGTCATGCTTCCTTCAACTAAGTCTTCCATATATTTAGGTGCAAGAAGTTTATTTAAAAATATAAATACTAATATGAATATGATTATTATAGCAATTATTCTAAAATATTTCAATTCTCACACCTCCTTAAAACTTACTATATATAAATTCACTTGCATTAAATCCAATTCCATATACTCCAAATACAAATATTACAAGTATCATCATACAGAAAATTACAGTTTTAATTTCTGGTGAATATTTTTTTATCTTAGGAATTATAGTTTCCTTCTTTAAATCAAATACTGCTAAAGCAATTACTGATATTATTAATACAATTATGTTTGGGATATTTAGTCCAAGGTTTAGTAAGTTGCTAAATAATTCACCATAGTTAAAGTTTGTAAACACACTTGCCATCATTTTTAGAGGTAATATATAATCATTTGTCCAAATGAAGAAAGACCAAAGCATTGATACAATAACAAATGTTATTATTCTATTTAAAGTCTTCCATTTAGTTTTAATAACATTATTAAAAGCAACTATTATTCCATGAAATAGTCCCCATAATATGTAGGTTGTCCCATGCCAAAAACCTGATAAAACAAATGTTATAATAACATTTATTTTCTGCCTTAATTTGCTACATCTATTTCCTCCAAGTGGTATATACACATAGTCTCTAAACCATGAGCTAAGTGCTATGTGCCACCTTCTCCAAAATTCTTGCAGTGTTTCTGACATGAAAGGAACATTGAAGTTCTCTTTTAGTCTTATTCCAAGTATTCTTGAAACTCCAATTACTATATCAATTCCTCCACTAAAATCACTATAGAGTTCGATTGAATACAAAAGCATTGCTAATAATGCATACGCTCCAAAATATGCTTCAGTATTTTTTGTTATTGTTCCAATGACTATTGCAATTCTTCCCGCAATTACATATTTTTTAAACATTCCCCAAAGTATTCTAAGTGCGCCATAAGTTAAATTATCTTTTTCTAGTTTTCGCTTTGAAAACATAGATTTTGATACATCTTCATATCTAGTTATCGGTCCTATAAATATGTAAGGTAAATACATTACATAAAGCAAATAATTAAACAAGCTCTTTTCTGGTTCATGTTTACCCTTATATACATCAACCATATATGAGATTATTTGGAACGTATAATAAGATATTCCAATAGGTACTACTATATTTTGAAAAATGTTTTTAGTTATATCTATATAGCTGTAAATCTTGAAAAATAGTAATATTCCAAGATTTACAGTAATAGTTAGAATAAGTATTAACTTTTTATTTTTCCCATTAAAGTGTTTTGCTGCAAAGAAGCTAGAAAGTGCACTAAATAATATATATATTAGGTTAGAAAGCCCAAAGCTTATATACACCAAAACACTAATTATTAAAATTATTACATTTAACATAAATTATTCCTTTATTTTTAATTACAAGCTGGCCAAGCTGAGTGATCCCAATCTCTGCCTTTAAGTGTTGATAGTCTTTGTTCATCTGTCATTATACTTATTTTTCTATGAGTACTATCTGGCGTTGAATCCATGTGTCTCCATACACCATTTATTTTAACTAAATTCCAATAGTGTGTTTTATTTGTTACCCAAATAAGCTTCGTTTCATAGCCTCTCTCTCTTAAAAGTGCTTGGAAACACATAGCATGAACATAGCAGTTACCATTCCAGTTATTAAATCCAAACCAAATAGGGTCATTATCTCCATAGCTATGGCTATATTTAATTTTATTTCTGCAATAATCTCTAAGCTCTTCTACATTACTTCCAAGTCCTGATGCTATTTTCTTTACCAATGCGTTTATATCTGCTTGATCATGATTTACTGTAATTTTTCTCTTTGAAGTAGTTTTGTTGCCTGATTTATCAGTTGCTGTATATATTGCATAATATGTTCCAGCAGCTCCCGTATTTACCTTTGAACTATCAACAGAAAAAGATACTTTTCCATCCTTTGCATCAGTTGCTTTTACACCTTTTTCATAATTAATAGTTGCATTTTTCTTTACTGTCATTGCTCCAAGTCCTGAAATTTTAGGTCCTTCTGTGTCTTTCTTTATTGTTAGATTTGCAGTCTTTTCTACAACGTTTCCATATTTATCCTCTGCTTTTATTGTTATTGTTTGGTTTCCAATCTTACCATAGTCTATTTTTGTAAGCATTGTTGTTGTAACATCTCCTGAAGCATCTTTTGCAGATTTTATAAACTTTTCTTTTCCTATATTTTTTTCATCATTATATATACTAACATCATTTAATTCTAAAGTTGGTGCAGTTGTATCTTGAATCTTTATATTCGCTGTATATTCATTTCCATCACGATTTTTCTTTATTGTATATTCTCCAATGCCTTTTTCATTTATCTCATCTATTTCAGCTTGGTCTAGAATTTCTTTATCTCTTTCTGGATTTACTAACAACTCTTCTTTTGTTAGTTTGTTTCCAAGTTCTACTACTACATCAGTTTTTAGCCATTCAATATTTAATTTACATTCTTTTTCAGTTATATTATTTTGTGCATCCTTTACAACAACATTTACCATATATGTATCAAATTTTGTAATCTCTGGAGGGTTTGGAACCTCTACTGTCATTTCTGATAAATCATTTTTTTCTTCAATAAAATCATCTGGATTTATAACATAATCTAAATCTTTTGTAATATCTCTAAACTTTACTTCTGGTTTTGTTGTATCAACTAAGATTAGTTTTACTTTTTCGGTTTCGCCATTGTATGCAATTTCGATTTCATGTTCTCCAACTTTATTTAAGTCTATTTGTGAAATGTCAGTTACAAATGTGCTACCTTCTTCAAACATTTCGTCTCTTAAGAAGTTGGAAGGTAAAATTTCTTCAGTTCCAATCTCTATAACTGCATCTTGGAATTTTCTAGATATGTATTTATATACTAAATATGCTCCAAATGCAATTTGCGCAATTAATATTATAGATATTATTATTAGAATTACTGTAGTAAGCTTCTTACTTTCCTTTTTATCTTGTTCTTTCGTTTCTTTTTGAGTTGTATTTTCTGGGGTTTTATCTTTTTTATTTTTAGAATGTTTTTTCTCTCCCATAATAATTCACCCTCTCTTTTTTATCAAATAATATACCTATATAAATTATATATATTTGTTTTTCTAAAATCAATATATTTAAGTTGATTTTTTATAGAATTTTTTGTATAATATTTATGTTGAAATATTCATGAAATGGAGGATTTTATGAGAATTGTTAAAATACTACTATTTGTTTTTATTTCTACAGTAGCTGTTGGCTCTGGTCTTTCTTTAAGAAATAAAATATCTAATAATGAAACAATAATCGAAAATAATGTTAATACAAGTAATATAGAAAGTAATCAGATTACTGAAAACACCGTTCAAGAAGATGTAGAAAATACTACTCCTTCTATTTCAGTAGATGATATTAATATAACTTTAAATGAATATGGCTTAGAACTTCCAATAAATGGTGCAACAGGATACACAACTATTTCAATGAGTCTATATTCTGATAAGGAATGTCAAACTCCTATATTAACTTTAAATCCTGGAACAGCTTTTATTATTGAAAAAGAGTTTCGGTAATTTATGGTATGTAAATGTTTCTAATAAATCTGGCTATCTAGAGCATAAATATTGTATGATTAACCTACCTGATGTTATCCCTTCTATTATCTATGATGATACTAATTCATATAGTTCTATATTTAGATCTAATGGTAAAGATCTTGATGGTATAACTTCTAAAGCACTATATAATGTAAACTTCTATAATGAGCGTTATGGTGAAAAGCAATATGTAATGCCTGTTCTTTATGCTATGTCTAAAAAAATTGCTTTATCCCAAAAAGAAGCATTAAAAAACGGAGACTGTTTAAAAATATATGAAACTTTTAGACCTCATGAAGTTCAAATGAATGTGTCTAGTGCTTTGACAAACTTAATGAATAGTGATGAGGAAATAAATAATCTCATAAATACAAAGCCTTGGGACAAAACTTGGTTTATTGCAACAGTACTTTCAAACCATCAAAGAGGCATTGCAATGGATGTAAGTCTTGTTAAAGTAAAGTCTGCAAAATACGATTCATGTGGTAATTATAATTATGTAAAAGTAGATGATTTTGAAGAATATAAAATGCCAACAGCTATGCACGAGTTAAGTAGTTTAGCGGCAACCTTTACATCTCCTGTTTCTAGCAAATCAAAAACTGCATGGAAAAATGCAAAGTATGCAAGTTCAATGAACCTACCTGCAAAAAATTTACAAAAATATTGCACAAACAATGGACTATGTCCTCTCGCTTCCGAATGGTGGCACTTTAATGACCTAGATGCAAGAGAAGCTGTTGGAAATAAAGATGGAAAAGGAAAATTTTATATTAAAGAAGTTTTAAGTGCTATTCCAGAATAAAATAAAATTTTAATCTTTTTTGAATAGGAAAAATCTTGTGATTTTTCCTATTTTTGTAATATATTGTGAACCTTCCTCATATCTTCTACTATCATACTTGTATAATTTTGGAGGTTTATATGTATTATAAAAAATTTATATTTACTCTATTTTGTATTTTAATTCTATGTACTTCATGTTTTAGTTTCTGTTATGCGACTAGCTCATACATTTGGTCCGATAGTAAAGCTTCTCAATTACTGCAAACTAATAACAATTCTACTGATTTAAAATTAGAATCAGATGGTGCTATATTAATTGAACAATCTACAGGTACTGTTCTATATGAACATAATGCACATGAAATGTTTAGACCTGCCAGTGTTACAAAAGTTATGTCTTTACTTTTGATAATGGAAGCTATTGATAATGGTCAAATTTCTTTAAAAGATGATGTTACCTGTTCTAAAAATGCTGCTTCCATGGGCGGTTCTCAAATATGGCTTGAAGAAAATGAGACCTTAACTGTAGATGAAATGTTAAAAGCAATTTGCATGAATTCTGCTAACGATTGTGTAGTTGCAATGGCTGAGTTTATTGCTGGTTCTGAAGAAGAATTTGTAAATAGAATGAACAATAAAGCAAAAGAATTGGGTATGCATGATACAACCTTTAAGAATTGCCATGGTCTTGATGAGGATAACCATGTTACATCAAGCTATGATATAGCATTAATGTCACGTGAACTTTTAAATAAACATCCAAGTATAACTAAATATACCACAGTTTATATGGACTCTTTAAGAAATCGGAGAAACCCGGACTTGTAAATACAAATAAATTAGTTAGAAATTACAGTGGATGTACTGGTCTTAAGACTCGGTTCTACTTCTCTTGCCCTATTTAATTTATCTGCAAGTGCAACACGTGATGGTTTATCACTAATTGCTGTAATAATGCACTCTCCTTCATCTGATGTAAGATTTGCTGAAGCTCAAAAGTTATTAAATTATGGTTTCTCAAACTTTACTAATATTTCCTTTGGAAATAAAGATGATGTAGTTCGGAATAGCTAAGATCCAAAAGGGTGTAAAATCAGAAATGCAGGTAATTCTTGAAGATGATGCATCACTATTTGTAGAAAAATCTAAATCAAGCAAGATTGTTCAAAATATATCTTTCTCAGATAGTATATCTGCACCTATTGAAAAGGGCTCGGTTATTGGAGAAGCAACCTATTCTATTGATAATAAAGTTCTTAAAAAAGTTAATATTGTAGCTAGTGAAACTATTAAAAAGATTAATCTAGTTAATATGACAACAAGCCTTTACAAAGATTGGTTTAACTTACTTAGGTAAAGATATAAAAAGCCCCCACATTAGCCGTATGTGTAAGAAATTTTATGGACCTGTATATATACAGGTGGGTGCTTACCTAAATACTCATGGGTTTCTTACTACATTAGCTTTGTGTAAGCATACACGCCATATTCAGAGATTCGGCTCCCTTATCCATTGCTTTGTAGGTTCTAAAATTTCTCTTGATTACGTACTACGCAGGGTGCTTTATTATTAACTTCTATGTTATCTATATTGTAACATATCTATATTATATTTTCAAGTATTTTTTTATTTTTATGATGACATTATTCGGCATTATTTCCTGTATTTGTATCATTTACGTTACCAACTGTATTTGCAGTATTGTTATCATTAGCATCATTTGCTGTATTAGCATTATTTGTATTATTTACAGTATTTTGATTTCCTTCTTGATCTTGTTCTTGTCCTTGATTTTGTCCTTGATTTTGTCCTTGATTTTGTTCTTGATTTTGTTCTTGATCTAATTGTTGTTCGTCATATCCTAGTCTTTTCTTAATTGCATTTACATATTCTACTGCATTATATTCAGTTCCATTAAGTAAAACATAATATACTGTTTCTCCACCACTTGTTATAGAATAAACTCCATCAAATCTTATTTGTATTAACTCATTTCCTCTGACATCTATTCCACCATATTTACCATCTTTAGATACAACAACTACTCCTGTATCTCCAACTAATACTGTATTATTTACAACTTTGTCTCCCGAATTATTATTTATAAATCCTACACTATCATATTCGTCTTGTGTTATTCTTTTTCCTTGTGTATTAAATAATACCCACTTATTATTTAATTTGGCTGGAATTATTGTATCATTTAATATATATTGATTTTTAATACCATCTGTAGTAAAGTCCTTTGCATCTACTCCAATTTGATCATATTCTATGTGAACAATAAACTTTTCTGAAGAATCAATAACTCCATATTTGTTATTGCTTTTTACTAGATATAATCCTAGATTATTATCTAATAATTTGATTTCATCATATGCAACATTAATTTTAGTTTTTCCTGTATTAAATGCTATTCCAACTTTCTCACTAGCATTTGTTATAATAAATTCATTTGTTCCTTCTACAAATTCTATTTTATTATATCTAGGGCTGATTATTTCTGTTCCTGAAGTTGTTATTACCCCGTATTTTCCATTATCTTCTTTAGATGCAATTATCATTCCATATATTAATGCTTTTTGATTATTAAAATCACTACTTAGAGAAGTATATCCATATTGAGCAATAGAGTTCGAATATTCTTTAATTAGATTTGGCAATGTTTGTATTGTTATTGTATTCTTCTCTTGATTATAATAAAATAATGAATTAAATCCTACTGTAAACCCTTCAGAAGAAACATATAGTTTTCCATTTTCACTAGAAATTACAGGATCTGATACTGATATATTTGTATAATCATCTGTTGTATTTGGTTTTACTTTATTAATTATTTTTGAATTCGTATAAAAAGATGCTGTTTCAGTTCCATCTATTGCTTCAACATACATTTTACTAGTATCTTCTGTATCAACTTTATATTCCCCATTATGTGCTTCATATCCTACAAGTGGTGCAATATCTTTAATTGAAACATATATTTTTCCACTATCTGTAAATTTAAATGTATCTTCATTAAACTTAACATTTGTTCCATCAATCGATACACTAAGTTTATTTCCTTGTAATAGGAATATTGCAACTATTATACCAATTACTACTATAATTGATAATACAATAAGTGCAATTACTATTTTTACTGTTTTACTTCCACTCTTGTTCTTATTGTTGTTTAATTCAAATTCATCTTGTTCAATTTGCATAATTTAATTCCTCCTTTTTATTCTTTCGTATAACCATATTTTTTATAGAATTCATCTTTGAATCCTAATAGATTATCATTTTCAATTTCTATTCTAACTCTTTCCATCAATTTAGTCAAGAACCTAAGGTTATGAATTGATAATAATCTTACACCTAATATTTCACCTGCTTTAACCAAGTGTCTTATATATGCTCTTGTGTAGTTTTTGCAAGTATAGCAATCACATTCAGGATCTAATGGCGTAAAGTCTCTTGCATAAGTTTGATTTCTTACAACTACTTTTCCATATGTTGTAAGGGCTGTTCCGGTTTCTTGCAATTCTAGTTGGCAAAACACAGTCACACATGTCTATTCCTGCAAGAACTGCTTCAATTAAGTAATCTGGCGTTCCAACTCCCATTAGATATCTTGGTTTATCCTTTGGCATTAGAGGTGTTGTATATCTTAGAATTCTCAAAAATTCCTCTTTTGGTTCCCCGACACTAATTCCTCCTATTGCATATCCTGGAAAGTTTAGTTCAATTAAATCTTCAGCACTCTTTTTTCTTAAATCTTCATAAAATCCGCCTTGTATAATTCCAAATAGTCCTTGCTTTTCTGTATTTTTGTGTGCTTCTTTACATCTTTTAGCCCATCTTGTTGTTCTCTCCATTGAATTTTTTGTATATTCGTATGTTGCAGGATAAGCTACACATTCATCAAATGACATTATGATATCTGCCCCAAGTGAATTCTCTATTTCCATTACTTTTTCTGGAGAAAAGAAATGCCTACTTCCGTCTATATGAGATTGAAATTCTACTCCATCTTCTGTAATTGTTCTTAAATCACTTAAGCTAAATACCTGAAATCCACCACAATCTGTGAGTATTGGTCTATCCCAATTCATAAATTTATGAAGTCCACCTGCTTCTTCTACTAATTTATGACCTGGTCTTAAGTATAAGTGATATGTATTAGATAAGATTATTTGTGCTTTTACCTCATCTTTTAATTCTTCAGGGGTCATTGACTTCACAGTTGCTTGTGTTCCAACTGGCATAAATATCGGAGTTTGTATGTCTCCATGTGGAGTATGTATTACTCCTCTTCTTGCTCCTGTTTGTTTACATTCATGTAAAAGTTCATAAGTTATCGCTTGTTTTTCCATTAGTATATCCTTCCCATTCTTTTATAAAATAATTTGTTTCTTTGCAAAATCATTTATTCATTAACTTCTTCTATTTCTGTTAAATCAGATGTGCAATGAGCACATTTAGTTGCTTTATAAGGTATTTCTGACAAACAATATGGACATGTTTTTGTTGTTGGTTCTGGTTTTTCTTCCTCTATTTCTTCTACTTTACCTTTTTTTACTTTTTTTGTAATCTTATTAATTGTTTCTTTATTTAACTCTTCTATTTTCTTATTTAATTTATTAACATATTTTAGAGCTATAAATATCGAGAAAGCAATTATTAAAAAGTTTATTACTGCGTTTATAAAAGAACCTATACCTATTTGTATAGAACCATTTCCAAGAACAATACTCCATTCAGAGTAATGTACATTACCTGTAAATATTCCTGTAAATGGCATTATAATATCATTTACTAATGAATTTACTATTGATTGAAAAGCACCTCCTATTACAACACCTACTGCTAAATCTATTGCATTTCCCTTCATTGCAAATTCCTTAAATTCTTTGAATAATGACATGTATGTTCCTCCTTATATTACTTCTTATATTATTTTTCCGTCCTCCTAAAACTATTCCTTCACTATCATAGAATACTACTGATTGTCCTCTTGTTATTGCTCTTTGTGGTTCTTTAAATGTTACTTCTAACTGTTTATCTATTTTCTTTACTTCTGCCTCTGCAGCCGACGCTCTATATCTAATCTTAGCATAAATTCTTCTATCCCATTTTTCAAAATCAACTAAATAGTTAATGTCTTCTGCATAAAGTTTATTACTGTATAGTTCCTTTTCTGTCCCAACAATTAATTCATTTTTTTCTTTATTTAATTCTAATACATAAAGTGGTTCTTTATATGCAATTCCTAGTCCTTTTCTTTGTCTCACTGTATAATATATTAAGCCTCTATGTTTTCCAATTATTGTTCCATCTCTTAATACTGCGTTTCCTGATTTAATACTACCACTAATATTTTTTTCTAAAAAGCGTCCATAATCATTATCTGGTATAAAGCATACTTCTTGGCTTTCTTTCTTTTCTGCAACAGCAAGTTCATTTTGTTTTGCAATTTTTCTTACCTTTTCTTTATCAGTAAACTCAGCAAGTGGGAATAATATATGTGGTATTAATTCTTTCTTTATGCTATATAAAAAATATGTCTGGTCCTTCTTTTCTGCCTTTGATTTTTTTAATACATATTCTTTATATTTATCACTGTATTCTGTTTTGGCATAATGTCCTGTTGCTATGAAGTCACATCCAAGTTCTTTTGCTTTTTCATATAACATATCAAATTTTATATATCTATTGCATTCAATACATGGATTTGGCGTTTTACATTCTTCATAGCATTTAACAAAATCATTCACAACATATTTTTTAAACTCATCTTTGAAATTATATGTGAAATGAGGAATCTCTATTTGGTTGCAAATTTTTTTTGCATCCATAATAGTATCTTGATTGCAACAACTGCTTCCTCTATATAATTCTAAAGTCGTGCCTATTACCTCATATCCTTTTTCTTTGAGTAATAGAGCTGAAGTTGAGCTATCTACTCCTCCGCTCATTCCCAATAATACTTTTTTTCTCACTTTCTATCTCCTTAAAAGCAAATACGCTAGGAGCTAATTAAAAAGCCCTAGCGTAAATTTTATTCTTGTTCCTCTGGGTAAACACTTACCTTTTTCTTGTCTTTTCCTAATCTTTCAAATTTAACAATTCCGTTTACTAATGCATAAAGTGTATCGTCGCTTCCAATTCCTACATTAGTTCCTGGATGCATTTTTGTTCCTCTTTGTCTCATCAAAATATTTCCTGCTAGAACAAATTGACCGTCGGCTCTTTTTACCCCAAGGCGTTTAGATTCACTATCTCTTCCGTTTTTAACACTACCTTGCCCTTTTTTATGTGCCATGTGTCATTTCTCCTTTCTAAAGTTTTATATATTTTTTAGAAATTAAACTTCTTCTTTATTTTCAGCTGTCTTCTTTTCTGCTGCTAATTTTACAGATGTAATTTCTACTTTTGTGTATGGTTGTCTATGTCCTTGTTTTCTTCTATAATTCTTCTTTGCTTTATATTTGAAAACAACGATTTTCTTTGCCTTACCATGTGCAACTACTTTTCCTTCTACTTTAGCACCTTTAACATAAGGAGTTCCAACTTCTACTTTTCCATTGTCTGATACAAGGATTACTTTGTCAAATTTAACTTTTTTTCCTTCTTCAGCTTCTAATTTTTCGAAGAAAACTACATCTCCTTCAGATACTTTGTATTGCTTTCCACAAGTTTCGATTATTGCGTACATTATGAAAGCACCTCCCTTTTCGTATACTCGCTAACCTTAAAATATAGGTACCTAAACTTAATTAGGTTTTATGCACCTTGACTTATGCGGTTACAATTAAATATTTTAGCATAATATTCCATCTTTGTCAACAAAAACTTTCTAATTTCCTGGCATTATTCCTTCATATATTTGTGCTTTTATCCTATTCCATACTTCATTTGTTTTAAGATATTCTTTATAATGTTCTTGTACATTTTGATCATATTTTTCTAATTCATCTACTAAACATAAGAAATTGCTTTCAGGAAACATCTTATTAATTTTCTCTATACTATTTTTTAGTTTTTCTTTGGCTATCGCAATATCTTTTAAATATGTCTTTCTCTGCATTATGTACATAAGAAGTGGTTTATATTTAATCCATCCCATAGACGCCATTAGGAATCTATCTCCTACGCTTGTATCGTTTAATGATGGCTTTTCAAATTCTTTTGGGAATTTTCCCTTAAGTATTCCTGTATATTTTAGGAAACTATCATGAAAATGATATGTAGGAACTTTTACTACTCTTGCTTCAGAAAGAAGTGTACAGAAGAATGTATCTTCCCCTCTTGCAAGTGGTGGATTATAGAAAGCAGGAATTTTATCTAGATGTGTTAGATTTATACATATTCCTGAAGCATATAACCAATTTTTTAAGCCAACATGTTTTAATACAATTTTATCTTTTCCTTCAGTAATGTCTCTTTCAGCAAATGTAATTCCATTATCTTTGTCCATATCTTTTTTTACATTATCCCAAGATATTACTTCATTACTTACAGCTTCTATATATTCTTTAAACTCCTGTTCTTGTATTACATCATCATTAAATTCTATATATGGTACAGGTGACATGTTTCCGCATCTGTGTCCAACTGTTATATCTGCATCTGGTATAACATTTAGATGTTCTAATATATTATTTTGTTTTTCCCATATTATTTCTCCATTTTCTCCTTTAATGTTTGCATATGGGTACTCATCATCATCCCAAAACAAAAGATAGTCTATTTTTCTTTTTAAGGCAAAATACATTATTGCATTTCTTGCTCTTGCATATCCTGTTCCTAAAATAAGATTGACTTCACTTTTGGTTAGTTTATATCTAGATTTTAAAATTTTCTTTTCTTCTTCAATATCTTCTGGTGTTATATATTTAATTTGTATTTTCTTATATACATCATCTTTTAGTGTATAAAATTCTTCTCTTTTGGTATGTTGGTATTCCAAATCGTATAATATAAATATTGTTAAATTTACTCCATCTGGATAATCTTTTACTTGTTCAATCATGTCTTTATAACAATTATTTATGATATTACATATATTTGTTCTTCCTGTTAAAAATCCTATTCCAAATTCTACTGGTTTAGCCATTAAATTTCATTCCTTCCCCAATATATAAACATATTTGACAACAAAAAAACTTGCAAAGTATGCTTATTTCTTTAAACTTTGCTTAATTCTATCACATTATAACATATAGTATTTTTTTTTGCAAGTTTTTAATATTTTATTAAGAATTATATTGAATTTATTTGCATTTTGATATATTATATTTTTGTATATAATTTACTAAGGAGGAAGTTTTATGGCAAGAGAATCTATAAAAAAAGAAGTAAATAAAAAGGATAAGAAAGCCCCTAAAGCAAAGGTTGTTAAGGAGAAGTCTACTTCTAAGACAAAGAAACCTGCTAAAACGGTTTCTGCTTCTAATTCAAAAAAAAGTGCATCTAAGAAAACTCCCCCTTCAAAAAAACGTTCTACCTCTAAATCTGCTAGTGTATCAAAAGTAACAAAGAGCACTGTTAAGCCTATGCTTACAGAATACTATGATTTACCTTATAGATATAATGAAACAACTGTTAAGATACTAGCACAAACACCAACTACTCTTTTTGTGTATTGGGATATTTCAGATGATGATAGAAATGCACTTATAAATAAATATGGAGAAAATTTCTTTCAAGAAACAAAGCCTATTCTTATAGTTCATAATGTAACTCATAATTATTCTTATGAGCTTGAGATAAATGACTTTGCTAATAGTTGGTACATAAGAGCTCAAGAACCTAACTCTGATTATGTTATAGAGCTTGGTAGAAAAAAGATTAATAATTCTAACGGAAATGAATATATCTATATTCATTCGTCAAATGATATTGTTTCTCCTAATAATCAAGTTCTATTTGAGGGAACTGATTTAGGTCATGTTGCCTTTAAGAACGTTAAGACAGGAACTTTATCTTACAAAGATTTTGGAAGTTTAAGATTTATAAATAATATTGATAAATTATATGGAAACGTATATGACGTGTATAGTAGATTATATAAAGATGAACTATTTAATACACTAATAAACCCATCTTCTGATGAGTTTATTAGAAAGTAGAGAGAGGAATTACAAATGAATAACATTCCAAAAGGATATGTAAGTTTTGTTTTACATGCACATTTACCTTTTGTGCATCATCCAGAAAGTGAAAATTATCTAGAAGAAGAATGGCTTTTTGAAGCCATCTCCGAAACATATATACCGCTACTTACAAATTTTAAAAAACTTGAAGAGGAAAAAGTCGATTTTAGAATAACTATGTCACTTACTCCCCCTCTTCTTTCTATGTTAGATAATAAATTGCTTCAAGAAAGATACATTAAATATTTAAATAAACATATTGAATTATGCGAAAAAGAAGTTGTAAGAACAAAAGATAATGAAAGAATAAATAGATTATCTAAGTATTATCTAGATAGGTATTCTTCTGATTTGCATATTTTTAGAGATGAATATAATTGCAATATTATACAAGGTTTTAAACATTTTCAAGACATTGGTGTTCTTGAGATTATTACTTGCGGAGCAACACATGGATATTTCCCTATTTTATATGTTAATGAGAAAACTGTCCGTGCACAAATTGCTGTTGGAGTTCAAACTTATGAAAAATACTTTGGAAGAAAGCCACGTGGTATTTGGCTTCCTGAATGTGGATATGTTCCAGAAGCTGACAAGTATTTAAAGGAATTTGGAATTGAATATATAATTACTGAATCTCATGGTATTCTATATGCAGATCCTGCCCCTGTTTACGGTACATTTTCACCTATCGTATCTCCTAATGGCATTGTTGCTTTTGGTCGTGATATGGAAGCTTCAAAGCAAGTGTGGAGTTCTATTTGCGGATATCCTGGTGACTATAATTATCGTGAATTTTATAGAGATATTGGATATGATGCAGATTATGAATATATTAAGCCATATATTGCTCATAATGGTGTTAGGGTTAATACCGGTATAAAATATCATAGAATTACTGGTAAAACTGAAAATAAAGACATATATGATATAAGATGGGCTATGGATTCTGTTGAAAAACAGGCTGGACATTTCTTTGATTCAAGGCAGTCTCAGATTACTTACCTTTCTAGCTATATGCAAAAGCCACCAATTATTCTTTGTCCTTATGATGCAGAGCTTTTTGGTCATTGGTGGTATGAAGGTCCATATTGGTTATATATATTGTTTAAAAAAATATATTATGACAAATCAGATTTCAAGTTAATAACTCCTAGTGAATACATTGATAAATTCCCAGAAATGCAAGAGTGTACTCCTTGTCGTTCAAGCTGGGGTGCAAATGGTTATAGCGAAGTTTGGCTTAATGAACTTAACGATTACGTAGTAAGACATTTGCACACATGTGGAAATAGAATGGTAGAAATAGCAAATACTTATGCAAATGAAACAGATAAATTAAAGATTTCTGCTTTAAATCAATGTGCCAGAGAACTTTTACTTGCTCAAAGTAGTGATTGGAATTTTATTATAACGAATCGGTACTATGGTTGATTACGCCAAGAGAAGGATTAAAGACCACGTCGGCAGATTCACAAAATTATATTATCAAATTAAAGGAAATAACATTGATAAAGATTTCCTAAAAGATATAAAAGAAAAAGACCCAATATTCCCTGATATTGATTATAGAATCTATATGTAATAAAATTTATACAAGTTGCAAAAACCCCTCTTTTGAATAAGATAATGTATATCTAATTGTTTTTAGCAAATAATATACATGTTGTCATATTTGAAAGGGGTTTTTTTTAGAAATGTTATCTTTATGCATAAAAAATAATAACGATGAAATTATATCTTATTTGCTAGATAGATTATTTCTTTCAAATATTGATTCCTTATATGTATCAAATCGTGAATTTAAGTCATATAAAAACGTTATCATTCACTATAAATCAGATAAAAAAGATTTTTTCTATGACAAAATTTCTTCTATTATAACTGATACTATTATCAAATTTTATGAGAATAGATTTCTTAAAAGAATTCTTGATTACAACTACTTTTATTTTACAAACGTAGAAAAAAAGAAAATATTAAATATAGCTACCGAGTTTATTGAAAATGATAATATTTCAAAAGAAGATAATTATTTTTCTATATATTATCCGGTACTTGATTATATTTCTTCGAATAAATCCCTTGTACTTGATGGCTTTGTTAATTTTAGACTTCAAAATTATATGAAAAATTTAGACTATATTATAGATATATCTGTAAATAAATTCTTAATAGAAAAAGAATATAATGAATTTGTGAGCATTCTAAAGTTATATGTATCTATGACTCCATTTAATTCTACTCTTGTACATTTAGTATATTATAATAACGAAAGTATATTACTTGATAAAGATAAGAATGTAATACAAACTGATGACGATATTTTTAAAGCAAAATATTTATCTGACATTAGCTTCTCTTCAAATGATTATGCATTAAACACTCTCTTAAATCTTACTCCCAAGAAACTAATTATTCATTTAGCTGACGGGCATAATGATGAATTTATAAATACTTTAAAGCTCATCTTTGAAAATCGCTATGAAATATGTACTAATTGTGTAATTTGTGAGCTGTACAAAAAGAACCTAATAAAGAGTAAATAAAGCACCACATAGTTTTTAACTTATGTAGTGCTTTTAATTTACAATATCATCATTGCATCTCCAAAACTAAAGAATCTATATTTTTCTTTTACAGCTTCGTTATATGCTTTTAGTATGAATTCTCTTCCTGCTAATGCTGAAACTAGCATTAAAAGTGTTGATTTTGGAAGGTGAAAATTAGTGATTAAACCATCAATACATTTAAATTTGTATCCTGGATATATGTATATCTTTGTATCTTCTTCACATGTATGTACCATCCCATTTCTATCCGCTATTGTTTCAAGTACCCTACATGAAGTTGTTCCGACTGCTATTACTCTTTTACCATTTTTCTTTGTTTCATTTATCTTTTTTACATCTTCTTCTTTTATATAAAAATGTTCTGAATGCATCTCGTGTTCTTCTACATTTTCTTCTTTGACAGGTCTAAAAGTACCTATTCCAACATGAAGAGTTACTTTTGCTATCTTTATTCCCTTTTCTTCTATTTTCTTTAGAAGCTCTTCTGTAAAATGTAATCCTGCAGTAGGAGCTGCAGCTGAGCCCTCATATTTTGCATATACAGTTTGATATCTGTTTCTTTCTTTTAACTCTTCGTGTATGTATGGTGGAAGTGGCATAAGCCCTATTTTATCAAGTATCTCATTAAAAATACCTTCATAAGTAAATTTAACTTTTCTTGTTCCGCCCTTCCATAACATCCAAGACTTCCGCTTCAAGAATTCCATCTCCAAAATATACTTTTGTTCCTGGTTTTAATTTATTTCCTGGTCTTACAATACTTTCCCAAATGTCTCCTTCTAATTGTTTTAGAAGTAAGAATTCAACATTTGCACCTGTCTCCTTTTTTCCATATAACCTTGCAGGTATAACTTTTGTATTATTTATAACAAGACAATCTCCCTCTTCTAAATAATCTATTACATCTGAAAATACCTTTGTCTTATCTATTGTTTGATTTTTTCTATTTAGCACCATAAGCCTTGACATGTCTCTCTTTTTTATTGGTGTTTGCGCAATTAACTCCTCTGGTAATTCATAATCAAAATCTTCTACTTTCAAAATTTATTCCTCCATTTTAAAGTCATCTATAGGATTTGAATATACTTCTTCTATTATTCCTTTTATTTTTTCATATCTTTTGAGAACTGCATTTGGACAGCTTAAGCTTATATATTCCTTATCATTATTTAGAAATGCATTTCTTATCTTTGTTGAAGATACAGCTTGAAACATAGCTTGTCTTTCAAATAGCCTAAGATTTATTCTATTTCTTAAGCTTTCGTCAAACCAATTTTCTATAATGCTTTTATCATCTGAAAAATACATAGAAAATTTCTTCTGTTCAGAGACTGAAACGATATTATAATACAAATATCTTCCCCATTCTATGTTTGAATCAATATCTGTTTCCATTGACCAGTCTGGCAATTCTTTTACAATAATTCTTTCTTTATAGTTTACTCCAAATTTTTCTTCTAGTGCTTCTTCTAAGATTTGTCTCCTTATAGTAACATCTAATGGATTTCTTATTGTTCCTTTTTTGTTTTTGCTTCCAATTATTACTATAACCTTATCATTTTCTTCTAATGCTTTTTCGATAATTCCTAAGTGTCCTATATGCAATGGTTGCATCCTAGACAAAAATACTCCAATTTTTTTGTTCATTCTTTCTCCTTTTAAAATATTTTAGTAATATCATTATACATAACAAATACTGAAAGTCCTATAATAAATAAAAAGCCTAGCATCTGTATCTTGAGTGATGTTTCTTCTTTTAAAGGTTTTCTTTTTACCCATTCTATTAAATATATTAATAGCTTTCCTCCGTCTAGTGGAGGAATTGGTAATAGATTTGTTACTCCAAGTGACAATGAAATTACAGATAATAGATATATGAAATCTATTATGGTTGATGTCTGAGATACAATAGATGCAATTCCAACAGGACCTGATAGATCATTAATCGTTGCTCCACCAGTGAATATAATCTTTATACTTTGTATAAAAACTCCCATAAAATTTACTGTACTAGATAATGCAACATCTAATCCATACTTTACTAATATAAGTATAAAATATACAAGTAATCCAAATACAATATTTACAATAGGTCCCGCACATACTACTGCAATTTTCTTTAATATTCCAGCTTTGCTAAAAGAACCTTCCTCTTCTGAGTATTCGTCTTCGCCTTCCATACTAACATATCCACCAAGAGGTATAAGCCTTAAAGAATATTTTGTATCTTTTCCTTGTTTGCTCCAGATTGTTTTACCAAAGCCAACTGAAAATTCATTTACCTTTATTTTACAAAGCTTTGCAACTGTAAAATGTCCCCCTTCATGTATAATTACCAAAACTCCAAGTAGTACAAGAGTCTTAATAATAGCTATTATGACACTTACCATATTTTAAAGTTTTTCCTCCCTTTAATGAAATATAAATATCTATAATTAATATTTACATTATATTCATTAATAATACATAAGCAACTGGTGCAATAAATAATATGCTGTCTATTCTATCTAACATTCCACCATGTCCTGGTATTAAATTACTGTAATCTTTGATTTCATTATATCTTTTTATACTTGATGCTGCAAAGTCTCCTACCTGCCCAATTATGCTTAGCACTAATGATATAAGTATAATATATATATATGAAATATTAGTATAGAAATATGTATTGCAAACTATTGTATATATTAGTGATACTACTACTGCTCCTATAGCGCCACTAATGCATCCTTCAATAGATTTATTAGGACTTATTACACTAAATTTATGTTTTTTTGTATTTAGAGTTTTTCCTGCAAGATATGCAAAAATATCTGTTGCCCATCCACATATAACAGCATACCATATTAAAATTTTTCCGTGTTCCATGCTATATATAATTGGTAAAAACATTATAAGTACTGGTATATATAATATGCCAAATATTGTAACTGCTGCATCTACAACATTAGTTCTCATACTTGAGTTAAGTACATGAAAAAACACAACAAATACTGCAAATATAACTAAACAAAACATCATGTTGATCATGTCAACGTCTACATCAACAAGAGTAGATTGAAGATGAAAAAATCTTAACACAGCAATACTTATCGCAACCAAATATCCTATCCATTTAATTGGTTTTGCTCTTCTTCCTTTTTCAAATGCTCCAAAATATTCTTTTATTGCAATTACAGCAACTATTGCAAAAAATATATCTACAATCGTGCTATTTCCAAATGCAATAATTACAACAATTAGCGGAAATCCAAGTACTGTTGTTAAAACTCTTTTAATATCCATAGAAATTATTTACCTCCAAATTTTCTATTTCTTTTCTCGTATGTTTTGATTGCATCATCTAAATCTTTCTCAGAAAAATCAGGCCAATATTTATCGACAAATACAAATTCCGTATATACAAGTTGCCATGGTAAGAAATTACTTAATCTTATTTCTCCACTTGTTCTAATTAAAAGGTCAGGGTCTGGTTCATCTTTTGTATAAAGATAGTTAGAGATTAATTTTTCATTTATATCTTCTAAATTTATTTTTTCATTTTTTACATCTTCCGCAATATTTCTTACCGCTCTTGTTATTTCATCTCTTCCACCATAATTAAAAGCAATACAAAGAGTTGTACCTGTATTGTTTTTTGTTTTCTCTTCTACTTTTCTAATGCTATCTTGTAATATTTTAGATAAGCTTTCTATATGTCCAAACATTTTAATTCTAACATTTTCTGTATCTGCTGCATTTGCTAAATCATCTAAGTAATTCTTAAACAATATCATTAATGCTCCAACTTCTTCTTCACTTCTTTTCCAATTTTCAGTTGAAAAAGCATAAACCGTTAAATATTCTAGCCCTATTTTATTTGCGTATCTAGTTAATCTTTTTAAGTTCTCAGCACCTTCTTTATGTCCAAGCTTTGCACTTAAGCCATGTTCTTTAGCCCATCTTCTATTTCCATCCATTATAATTGCAATATGTTTTGGCATATTCTCCATGTTCATTTTCTCCTTATTTTTCTCTATTTTTGATGTATAGAGCAAGTTCTCTTAAAAACTCTCCTTTTTCTCCATATTCATCTAAATTTTTTATTGCCTCGTTTGTTATTTCCTCTAATAACTTTTGTGCCTTATTTAAGCCATATTTTGTCACAAAAGTAACTTTACCATGTTCTCTATCATTTCCAACGGGTTTTCCCAAGACTTTCTCATCACCAATTTCAGATAATATATCGTCTTTTATTTGAAATGCAAGACCTATCTTTTCTGCATAATTTGTTAAATTCTTTATTTGATCTTCGCTTGCCCCTGCAAGGATTGCCCCAATTCTAACAGATGCCTTTATAAGTGCTCCCGTTTTATTGTTATGCATATATTCAAGATATTCATTAGAAATTTCTTGTCCTTCAAATTCTGTATCTACGTATTCTCCTGCTATCATTCTGTCTGTTCCATAACTTAGTTCATTAAATGCTTTTATTTTTCTTGTAAGTTTATCAGTATCTTTTTCATTTTTTAAGTCATTGCTTATTACTAAATATGCGTTATTTAATAAACTATCTCCTGCAAGGATTGCAGTTGGCTCATTAAATTTTTTATGATTTGTAAGTTTACCGGTGCCTTAAATCGTCATTATCTATTGCAGGTAAGTCATCATGTATAAGTGAAAAGTTATGTATCATTTCCATTGCTACTGCAAATGGTAATACAGCATCATAGTCATCTTTAAATAACTTATATGATGACATCATAAGTATAGGTCTTAATCTTTTAGCAGAACTAATTAAACTATATTCTACCGAAGAGTTAAGCATCTTTTCAGGACATTCTTCTCTTCTTACATATTTTTCTAGTTCTTGGTTTACAAATTTTAGTTTTTCTTCTAGTTCTTCTTTAAAATTCATTTTTTATCATTTCCTTTAATTTACACTTATACACTCATTATTTCCTTTTCTTTATTTGCAAGAATTTCATCAATTTTTTCAATCTTTTTATCTGTTAGTTTTTGAATCTCATTTTCAGCATTTTTTAAGTCGTCTTCTGTGATATCGCCATCTTTTTCAGCCTTTTTAGCTTCGTCTAATCCTTCTCTTCTTAAAGAACGAATTGATACTTTTGACTCCTCTGCCATTTTCTTTATATCTTTTACTAATTCTTTTCTTCTCTCTTCATTAAGTTCTGGGAATGCAAGTCTTATAACCTTACCATCATTATTTGGTGTTATTCCAATATCTGATGCAAGTATTGCTTTTTCTATCTCTTTTAGAATACTCATATCCCATGGTTGAATTACAATTAGTCTTGCTTCTGGAACAGAAACTCCTGCAACTTGATTTATTGGAGTTGGTACTCCATAATAATCTACTCTTACTTTATTTAATATTGCTGGGTTTGCACGTCCTGCTCTTACCTCTGAAAAATTCTCTTGTAAAACACTAAGTGTTTTATCCATTTTTTCTTCTATTTTACTAAAATCCATATTTTTAATTCCTTTCTTATTTAATAATATGCTTTTCTTTTAAAATTACTCTACTATGGTTCCTATATTTTCGCCTTTTACAACTTTAACAATATTCTCAGGCTCTTCTATTGCAAATACTCTAAGAGGGATTTTATTATCCATGCATAGTGAAGTTGCAGTTGAATCCATAACCTTTAAGTCCTGATTTAATATATCTATATATGAAATTTTATCATATTTAACTGCTGTAGGGTCTATTTTTGGATCTGCTGAATAAACTCCATCTATTGTTTTTGCAAGCAATATTACTTCTGCATCTATTTCAGCGGCTCTTAATGCTGCTGCTGTATCAGTTGTAAAATATGGATTTCCTGTTCCACATGAGAATATTACAACTCTACCATTTTCAAGATGCTTTATAGCTTTTCTCTTTATATATGGCTCTGCTATTTGTCTCATTTCTATTGCTGTTTGTACTCTTGTTTTAACTCCTCTTGCCTCAAGAGTATCTTGAAGAGCAAGTCCATTCATTGTTGTTGCAAGCATTCCCATATAATCTGAGGTTGTTCTTTCCATTTGATGACCATATCTACCTCTCCAGAAGTTTCCTCCTCCTACAACTATTCCTACTTGTACTCCCATATCAACTACTTTTTTTATCTCATCACAAATTTTTCCAATTACATCTGCATATACTCCTGTTTTGTTGCTTCCTGCAAGTGCTTCTCCACTTAGTTTTAATAGAACACGTTTATACTTTGCCTCGCTCATTTTAACCTCCGTTCAAGGATATATTTTTACTTTAAATATTCCTTATATAAAATCTTTTATTATTGTACCACATATTACCCATGTTTTGTCAATTTTTTTAAAATTTATATTAAAATATTCCTTTGAATAAATTATTTATAATAATTGACCTTGAAATATCCAGTTCAAGTTCCATGTTACTTACATATTGTTTTAATCTTTTTTCTGTATTTTCCCCTAATTTCTTGAAGTCCACCTTTTTCCCTGTTTCTATATAATACCAATCGGAATTGTAGTAATAGTCTTTGGTAACAATTATTGCATTATTTATTATCGCATAGTCTTTATTACTAAACATGCTCATTCCGAGAGAAAAATTATCTTCTATTCCAGAAAGTTCCAAAAGTGTTGGCTTTATGTCTAGTTTACTCACAGGATAATCTAAAACTTTACTTTCCATCCCTGGTACTTTAATTCCACAAAGTACATTTACGTAATTTATCTGCTTAGATATATCATTATATTTTGGATTTACCTCTTTAATAAATTGCTCCATATCATAGTCGTCCATTCCCATCCCATAATGGTCTCCATACACTATAATTACACTATCATCATACAAGCCACTATCCTTTAATTCTTGAATAAATTTGCCAAAAGCATAATCTGCATAATTAACTGCCTCTAAATAATCACCAAATGATATATCTTTATATTTGCCTACATCAACTGTTACCTTACTTTCTTTATCTTGTAATCCTTCTAGCTTAAAAGGTGTGTGTGAAGATGCTGCAACCAAAAATGTTACAAAAGGCTCATCATAGCCTTTCATTTTTTCTACCGCTTGTTTATAAAAAAGTTCATCTGATAAATATGTATTAACAAGCTCTGACGTATCTTCAAAATCATCTATAAATGCCATATCATCTAGATTAAGTCTTGAATATACTCCGGTGTCTATTCCAAAAATCTTCTATGTTTCCATGCATATATGCTGTTTTATAGCCTTTTTCTTTGTAAGCCCTAAATAAATCATTGTTGATATTAGAATAATAATTACTAAAAGCTTGTCCATTTTCTAATGGATACAAAGAAGTAAGAACACTATATTCTGAATCAGCTGTTGTCGAATAGCTCTGTACTATCATATTAGAAAAAGTTATATTTTCTTTTAAAAATTTATTCAAGTTTGGAGTTATTTCTTTTCCATTTATCGTCCTAT
Organism: uncultured Clostridia bacterium; assembly: GCA_947629105.1. Classification (GTDB taxonomy): domain Bacteria; phylum Bacillota; class Clostridia; order TANB77; family CAG-508; genus JAAWPK01. Next base: position 35,144 of record CANRCJ010000001.1, read on the forward strand.
TCACAACAAAATTTTGCACAGATTCAAGTTGTAAAATTATAACATTCTTTCCTTCTGCTATTCCATACAATTCTTCTTTCTTTTTGAAATTTTGCTCTTTATAATCAGCAATTTTCTTATAATCATTCATCATATTATCATATGTTTTATAGGCTGTTGTCTCCCTTATATTTATCGTGTCATAAATATCTGCGAAGTGGTATCCATATATAGAGCCTAATTCCACTTGTAAAATTCGTTGATAAGGCATTATTTCAATCATATTAAGTGCAGCACTTCTACCTGTATGTGTAACAAATATAATAGTTATTGTAAGTAAAGCTCCAAATATCCATTTTCTGCTTTCTTTTTTTGGCACTGCTATTGCTTTTGAAAGACTCGTTTTACTTTTTGCAACTTTCCAAACTATAATGAGTAGCACGATATCTAACAAGTAGAATATATGATTAAAATGAAGTAGGCCAGGCAAAGCTGCGCCTATTTCTTCTGCATATTTGACATATAATATTTGGCATATTGATAACATATTGTACGAATACTCATAATAGACATTATCTACAAAAAGCAACAAACTGAAAAGTATGTCATAAATTATCATTCCTAAAAATCTATTTTTATCTTTTTTAATAAATAATAATGGGCAAATTGCAACTAATATGAATTGTAATGAAATAAAATTTGTATTACTAAAAAGTCCTATATCTAAATTGATATTTCTATAAAACACATGAGTTTTTAATACAAGTAAGAAAAATAAGATTATTATATTTAATCTTGAGCTTAATAAATTATTTACTATTATTGCTAATTTAACCTTTTTTTGTTCTTTTTCTTCCATTTCCTAATCCTTATATAAATTATTTATTGCTATATATTCTAAAACTTCACATGGAAGCTTATTTTTATCATCTGTTTTGTTATTTTTTAATATATTTCTAAATTCTGTTGAACTATGCATTTTGTACTCTTCATTTTTTATTATTGTTATTTGATTTATGTGAGCTTTTAAATTTTCATTATCATTAATATATTTATCTACATCTATACTTTCTCTATCTAAAACAATATATTTATAATTCTTTGTCAAAATCTCTGATTCTTTCCATTTTGTTATATTTACAAAATTGTCGGCTCCCATTATAAAATAAATATCATCTAATTTGTACTTATTCTCTATAATCTTAAAAGCATCTATTGCATACATTTCTTTATCTATATTTATTTCTAAATCTGATACTTCTAAATCTTCTTGCTCTTCACAAATTATTTTTAGCATATTATATCTATGCCTTGCAGGAACTAGGTCTTTCTTTTTATAAGAATCTCCCATAGGTACAAATATTACTTTATCAAGGTTACACGTCTTTAAAGCCTTCTTTGCAAGGCTAATATGTGCATTTGTTGGTGGATTAAATGAACCTCCGAAAAAACCTAATCTCATAATATTTCCTTTACTATCTCAAATATTTCTTCCCCTATTTCTTCTCTTGTTTTCACTTCATTATTTTTTACGCATTTTATTTCGCACCAATTATAAGTTTTTGCGAGCTCACATGCTGCTTCATAGCTTTCCTTTAAATATTCACTATCTCTTTCGTGTATATCCTTTTTTTCTTCTCCACTAAACTTATTTTTTCTATTTTCTATAAGCTTTAAAGCATATTCTGGTGGCATATTTAAAAAGAATACTTTTGTTGGAACTGGAATTTTATACATGTTAAATTCAAAATCCCACAACCAATCTAAGAATTTTTTTCTTTCATTCTTATCTTTTATTTTACCTGCCTGATGCACCATATTAGCTGTTGTATATCTATCTGCTAATATTAGTCCTCCATTTTCATAATACTCTTCTAAATCTTTTTTATATGTAGCATATCTATCAGCCGCATAAAAAGTCGAAGCAATGTATGGGCTTATTTTTTTTGCATCATTTCCAAATTCTCCTGATAAATACATTTTAACTAAACCAGATGATGGAGAATCATAATTAGGAAAACTAACCTTCCTATAATCAATGTTTTCTTTTTTCAATTTTTCCTCCAATATTTCAAGTTGAGTTTGCTTTCCGCTTCCATCAGTTCCATCAATTACTATTAATTTTCCCATATTATACCTCCATTTAAATTAACGCAGTAGATATACATAAAATATATATGTATATCTACTGCAATAATATCAAACCCTTTTACTTTTTCATGTTTTCTTTTATATATTCTATTTCTACTTCTTTATCTAGTCTTACAAAAAGAGGATTACCTTTTTCAACAACTTTATAATCATTAACGAGTAAATTGTAATCATTAATCTTTTCCCAAGAAATTAATTTCTCATCATTTATTCCTAATTGTTTTAAAATTTCATTTGAAGTACTGGTCATAATAGGTTTTAGCATTATTGCAACTTTTCTTAAGTTTTCTACTAAATGATACATTACTGACTCAAGTTTTTCTTTTTCTTCTTCTTTTGCTAAAGCCCATGGCATAGTTTCATCAATATATTTATTGGTTCTAGAAATAATTTTCCATATTTCTTCTAATGCATTATTTAAGTGATAATTTTCCATGTATTCTTCTACATTTTTTATACATAGTATTGTTTCTTCTTCTAAGCTTTTATCTACTTCATTTATACATCCTCTGTATTTAGGAATATTTCCTTCAAAATATTTATTTATCATTCCTATTGTTCTATTTAATAAGTTTCCTAAATCATTACATAGATCAAAATTAAATCTTTCTACAAAGCCTTCTGGTGAAAATATTGCATCTTGTCCAAATGCAAATTCCCTAAGAAGGAAATATCTTGTTGCATCTAAGCCATATTTTTCAGCTAACATATCTGGATACACAACATTTCCTTTAGACTTTGACATTTTTCCGTCTTTCATCATTATGAAACCATGTGCGTATATTTTCTTTGGCAAAGGTAAATCTAATGCCATTAAGAATATTGGCCAATATATACCATGAAATCTTATTATATCTTTTCCAACAATTTGTAAATCAGCTGGCCAATATTTATTAAATAGTTCCTCATTATCTGACATATAACCTAAAGCAGTTATATAATTAACTAATGCATCTAACCATACATATATAACATGTTTTGGATCTTTTTTTACCTTTACTCCCCAGTCAAAACTTGTCCTCGTAACACAAAGGTCTTCAAGTCCTGGTTTAATAAAGTTATTAAATAACTCATTTTTTCTTGATTCAGGTTCAATAAAATGCGGATTTTCTTCATAAAATTTAATAAGTCTATCAGTATATTTCTTCATATTAAAGAAATATGCTTCTTCTTTCATCTTCTTTACATCTCTACCACAATCAGGGCATTTTCCATCTACTAATTGGGTTTCTGTAAAATATGTCTCGCAAGGAGTACAATACCATCCTTCATATTCTCCTTTATAAATATCTCCTTGCTCCATTAATCTATCAAATATTTTTTCTACGATGTCTGTATGTCTTTTTTCAGTAGTACGAATAAAATCATCATATTGTATGTCCATAAACTTCCACAAGTCTTTTGCATAATTAGACATTTCGTCAACATATTCTTGGGGAGTTTTTCCTTTTGACTTTGCAATTTCTTCTATCTTTTGCCCATGTTCATCTAGTCCTATAAGAAGTCTTACATCATAGCCCCTAAGCTTTTTATACCTTTTTATAGTATCTGCAAGAACTGTTGTATAAGCTGTTCCTATATGAAATTTACCACTTGGATAATAAATTGGTGTTGTTATATAAAATGTTTTTTTATTCATAGTCTTCTCCTTCTTACCTATTTTGTTATATTATATACATTTTATATGAGTTTTTGCAATACTTTGATTAAAATTTATTACTACTTTTATTTATTTTCTTCTTGCATATCTGATGTTATCCATTTAACAAGATTTAAGTTTTGTACATCAAGTATCATTTCATGTTTAGGCATTATTCTAAATGTATAGCCATAATCTCCGCCAGTTGAAAGTGCAATCTTAGCTTTGTATACATTACTGTCTTTTGATTCTCTTTCCATTTCTTTAATATTAATATCTTCTAATATACCATTGTCTAGCACTTTTCCTGAATAAACTTCAACTGATACATTTTCTGGATCAATATTTTGAAGATCTACTGCACAACTAACTTCTATATTATTTCCTGCATCAATAGTTACGTTATTCAAATTATTTAACTGCACAATTTTTATTTTATCCCATCTATTTCTTATATCGTCCAACCACTCATTGAGCCTCATTACATTTTCTAAATTCGTATAGTATTTTTTATATAGATTGCATAATGGTATATATAGCTTCTCACAATATTCTAGTACCATTCTCTGTGTACTATACTGCCATCCTGTAGAAACTATTGAGTTTTTCATTAACCTTACCCAGTGTTTAGAATGTCTTGCGCCTTCCTCCTT
>CANRCJ010000002.1 GCA_947629105.1 uncultured Clostridia bacterium
CTGTATTTCCTCCCCATTCTTCAGGAACTAAATCATATTTCATTAACTCCTGTTTAACTTTTTCAGGGTTTGCGCCTTCAACATCAATCTTGTTAATTGCAACAATTATAGGAATATTTGCATTTTTTGCATGGTTTATAGCTTCTACTGTTTGAGGCATTACACCATCATTTGCAGCAACAACCAAGATTGCAATATCAGTTACTTGTGCTCCTCTTGCTCTCATTGCAGTAAATGCTTCATGTCCTGGAGTATCTAGGAAAGTTATTTCTCTTCCATTAACCTCAACCATATATGCCCCTATATGTTGAGTAATTCCACCTGCTTCTCCTTCTATAACATGTGTTGATCTAACTGCATCTAGTAATGAAGTTTTACCATGGTCTACGTGACCCATAACAACTATTACTGGTGGTCTTGGCTTTAAGTCCTCTGGCTTATCATCAGATTCATCAAATAATATATCTTCTTCTGTTACAACTTCCTTTTTTATAGCTGTTATTCCAAATTCTTGAGCAATAAGAAATGCTGTATCAAAGTCTATTTCATTATTTAATGTTGCCATTATACCATAGTCTAATAATTTCTTTATAATTTCTCCAGTTGTCTTTTTCATTTCTTGTGCTAAATCTTTTACTGTTATTGACTCTGGAATTGTTATTTCAGTTAGCTTAAATATTTTTTGCTTTGTTCTTTCTTCATCTTGAACATTCTTCTTCTTTCCCTTTTTGCCCCTTACTGTTGTTAAATCATAATAATCTAACATTCCGCCTTCGTCACCGAACATATTAGAAAGCCTATTTTCTTGCTTTAAATCTTTAAGCTTTCCTGAATCAAATTCCTCATTTCTTCTAGATTTTGAATTCTTTCTTGTTCTTGCTTCATCAGATTGATTTCTATTGTTTTTTTGTTTTGTAATGTTTCTATTGTAATCTCTTGTGTTTTCTTTTTCTCCAAGTTCTTGAGCCATTATGTTCTTAATGTTCTTTTCAATTCCCTTTTCATCTAATGTCCTTCTATTATTCCTATAGTCACCATTATTATTTTGTCTATTTCCTTGATTTTTATAACCATAATTATTTCTGTTTTGATTTCTAAAATTATTGTTACCCCTGTCATAATTATTACGATTATTGTTTTCGCCATTATTTCTATTAAAATTATTTTGACGATAGTTGTTATCACCAAAGTTTCTCCTATTATTGTCATATCTTTGTCTGTTATTATTTGAAAAATTACGATTATCTTCACGTTGTTCTCTATAATTATTTACTGGTTTCTTCTTATTATCTACTTGAGGAACTGGTTCTTGCTTTGGCATTTCTACTTTTTGTATGTTTTCTTCTTTGTTTTCAATTTTTTCTTCTTTTTGCATTTCTTCTTTAACTTCTACATCCTTTTTTTCTTGGGCTATATTTTCTTCCTTCTTTGGTTTTGTTGCAATTCCAAACAATTCACTTGCGGTCATTGGTTTAGAAGGTTTATTTCTATAGACAATGTTATATTCTTTGTTATTACTTCTTTCTACAAATCCCACGTCTTTTCTTGCCTTTTGACTCTTTGCTTTTTGCTCTTCTTCTCTTTTTGTAAGTTCTTCGTCTGAAATAATTACTTCTCTTCTAATTATTACAGGTGTGCTATTTGTCTTTTCTTTTTTAGGTTCTTCTTGTTTTGATGTAGCAGTATTATTATCAGATTTGTTACTATTTAATTGTTTCTCTATCTTATCTGCAGTTTTTTCATCAATGATATTCAAATGACTTTTAATTTCTAAACCAAGCTTATTCGCAGCATCCATAATTTCCTTGCTTTGTTTATTTAATTTTTTTGCTAATTCGTGTATTTTTATTTTACCCATAGCAATTCACCCCCGTTATATTTTTTAATTATTCCGTATAGAAAAACCTTTATCTTTTATTCCAATAATCGCTCTATTTCTTTTACCTATTACAGCGCCTAATTCTTCCATTGTACTTAATTCTATTACAGGTATTTCATAATTAGTACAAACATATTTTATATTTTTTTTAGATTTTTCTGATGTATCATTTGCAACAATTACCAATTTTATTTTATATTTTTTTGCTTCATCAACAACTGCATCCATTCCAGAAACTATTTTACCGTGCTTTTGCTGCAAGCCCAATCATGCCTAAAATTTTTTCATTATCAGTCAAACATTACACCTCTTATTTCATTAAACTTTTCATCACTGACATTTACTTTTAAAGTCCTTGACAAACCTTTATTTTTAATGGCTTTTTTTAAACATTCTTCATTTTTACATATATAGGTTCCTCTTCCTTGTTCTCTTTGATTAATGTCAACTATTATTCCTTGTTCTTTTGAATTTACAATTCGAACTAACTCTTTTTTATTCTTTTTTTCTCTGCAACCTACACATGTTCTCGTTTCTTTGCTATTCTTCATTATTCTCCTCTGAATTTTCTTCTATCTCATTTTCTTCTTGCATTTTCGTTAATAATTCTCTAAATTGTGTTTCAGATTTTATATCTATTTTCCATCCTGTAAGTCTTGCAGCAAGTCTTGCATTTTGTCCAGCTTTTCCTATTGCTAACGATAACTGGTCATCTGGAACAATTACTCTTGCAGATTTTTCTTCTTCATTTACATCTACTGCCATTACCTTTGCAGGAAGTAATGCTGAAGAAATAAATATTGCTGGATCTTCATTCCATTCTATTACATCTATCTTTTCACCACTTAGCTCATTTATAATATTTTGAATTCTAACACCTTTTTGTCCTACGCAAGAACCTACAGGGTCAATATTTTCATTTTGCGCATGAACTGCAACTTTGCATCTGTTTCCTGGATCTCTTGCAACATTTTTTACTTCTATTAATCCTTCATATATCTCTGGGATTTCAAATTCAAATAATTTTTTTACAAAATCTCCTGCTGTTCTTGATACTATAACTTGTGGTGCACCTTTTGATCCTCTTACAACATCTATAACATAAGCTTTTACTTTATCATTTACTTTATACTTTTCTATTGGGATTTGTTCTTTTGCAGGCATTATTCCTTCTAGTTTTCCTAAATCTAAGATTATAACTCCTGTATCAGCCTTTTGTACTATTCCTGAAACTATTTCTCCTTTTCTTTCATTAAATTCTCCATATATTATATCTCTTTCAGCTTCTCTTAATTTTTGTATTATAACTTGCTTTGCTGTTTGTGCTGCAATTCTTCCGAAATTCCTTGGATTAAGTTCTATATCAACTGTATCTCCTATGTTTAACTGCTTATTTATCTTAATTGCTTCATCTTTAGAAATTTGAAGTACTGGATTTTCTACAGTTTCAACTACTTCTTTAACAGAATATACATGTGTTTCTCCTGTTACTTTATCCATTACTACCTTTACATTCTCACTATCCTTGTAATTGTTTTTGTATGCAGTAATTAAAGCAGTTTCTATTTGTTGTATTAAATACTCCTTCTTTATTCCTCTCTCTTGTTCTAATGTTTCTAATGCAATCTCTAATTCTTTATTATCTATTGCCTTCATTTTTTAATCAACCCTTTCTTTACCAATTATACTTTGTTTTAATCTGTGCTATATTTTTTCTTTCTACCATTTGCTCAATATCATTTATTTTTACAAATATACTTTCTTTATCAAATTTAATAAGTGTTCCTTGTAAAATCTTTTCTTTATTTATTGGCTTAAATAATTTTACTTCTACTTCATTTCCTATATTTTGTTTAAGATGTTCGTCTTTTCGTAAAATTCTCTCTACTCCAGGTGAAGAAACTTCTAGAAAATATTGTTCTTTTATATAATCTGCTTTATCAAGCACATCATTAATTTCATTTGATACTTTTTCACAATCTTCTAGACTTATTCCCTCATCTCTATCTATATATATTCTTAAAAAATAATCTTTACCGTTCTTTTACATATTCTGTATCATAAAGGTTATATCCTATATTTTCTATATATGGCTTTATAAGTTCAAATACCTTTTCTTCAATATTTGCCAATCACATCACCTTCCATACATACATAAAGAGTGGAATTTGCTTCCACTCTTCTAGTCTCGTTTTAGTATGAACATATTATACATGTTTTTTCCTTTATTGTCAAGGTTTTTGTATCATTTTATTGAAAATTTTCGTAAAAAAAGCAATAATAATCATCATTATTTCTCAAGCGTTATAAATATATTGCATTTTGATTGCATTTTGTTATACAATACGTATTGAAAATACACATATTTTATGTATAACTCCGAGGTATAATTTAACTTAAAATGTGTTGTTTTCCGCTATTTTAACGTGTTTCATGTTATTTTTAGTTGCCCTTATTTAACTTGAATTAAAATATATTTGTAATAAATTTTTTTCTTTATTTTATTTTGAAATGGGGGCTAATTATGTATAACAGACTTAGAGAATTAAGAGAAGATAGAGACTTAACACAAACGCAAATTGCAAAATACTTAAATATGTCTCAGACTGGTTATTCACAATATGAAATTGGTAGAAATGATATTCCAACTGTTATTCTAATAAAACTTTCATTATTTTATGATGTTTCAGTTGACTATCTTCTAAATATAACCAATGAGATGCGACCATATAAAAGAGCATAAATAGTGTAGGGGCAGTTTCCTACACTATTTTACTGTGTCATATAAATTATTGTTATCCATTCCTTCAAGATTATAATAAGTTGAAGGAACAATTCCAACTATTACATTCTCTATTAGCAATACTTCATTACTTATATTGTTATTTATCACATCATAAGGTGTAAGTATGCTCACATTACAAGCTACGTCTAAATATAGTCTATGTATGGTTTGATTAATTCCTGTGCTTTCAAATTCACTTCTTAGTTTTGTTTCTACAGTTCCAGATGTATAAAGTTTTATTGGAATATTAGGTCCAAAACCAGAAAATATTTTGCTTCCCATTAAGCTTCCGAATTTTTATATATATTTCGCTTTCACTATTTTTCTCAAATTCTTCTTGTATCTTTATTGCTACATCTGATGTTATTTCATTTATAGCTATTATATTTGATTTTAACATAGTTATATTATCATTACTATCTCTGTATATTGTAACAATATCGTCGTAAGAATATCTTGACATTACGTTTGTTGCTTGCCTATTAGAAATTAATGTAGCCTTCTTCTTACTTTCATCTAAACATAATTTATTAATTATCGGATTTATACTTTTTATTATAAAAAGCATTACCAATATCGCTATTATTAATATTAAGCTTGACTTAAGCATCTTTTTCTTTCGTATGTCTATCTTTCCATTTGGAATCCTATTAAAACATACCTTTGGCATTTGTATTCTTTTCCTTGAATAAATCTTTTCCATACAATATATTATGATTTTACTCTTGACCTATGTTCTACACATTGAGCATTTAGGTATGAATAATTGTTGACCTACGTTTATTCTATCTGGGTTTTCGATATTATTTACTCTTGCTATATCTTCTACTGTACTTCTATATCTTTTAGCTATCTTCCATAATGTATCTCCTGGCTTTACAAAATATATTACCATACTATAGATATCATCATCACCACATTCTGCTTCTTCTATATTATCTATAACATTTACTGTTTCAAGATTATATGAGTTAGTACTTACATTTAAATCTATTTTTGCAGCAACTTCCATGTTGTCAGAAACAAATTCTCTAAATATTGGAACAATTTCTGCCGTAACTCTGCTTTCTGCTGTTATTCCGTCTATTTCCTGAGTAAATTCAAATGGAACATTTTGATTTAATGTTATTATGTTATCTGAGTTATTGTTTGTTAGTATAAAGTCAAGGTCTAATTCTCCACTAAATCTTACTCTATCTCTAGACACGTTTGTTTCATTTATTACTGGTGTTACACTTACATCACAAATCTTGGTATATTCGCTGTTTTCAAGCCTTACTTTTTGCGTCACATTCATAACACTTGATGTATTTCTCATATTAACCATTGTGCTTACTTTATTTTCTTTGAATGTTAAATTTCTACTTGGACTATACATATCTTGTATAATATTTACTTCTTTATTTTCAAATACTCTACAAAATAGCTCTAATTCTATCTCTACATATATTGAATGTTCTTCCGGACTATTAGGTTTTATAACTACATTCTTTAGTTTATATTTAACATCACAGAGGTTTTCATCAGAAACTCCAACTAAATCTATAAATCCCATTACTGGAATTGTTTCCTCTACTCCTTTTATCCTGCCATCATCTGTTAAATATATTATCCTAACTTCCATATCTGCTTTAGCAAGTACTTTGTTGTAGCTTACTTTTGTATCTTTATTTGTTATATTAAAATCAATGCTTAATATCTCTGATAATACATCCGTATTATCTATAACAACTGTTTCTTTTGCTATCGCCTTTGTTGTGTTTTGACCGACCAAAGAATTGATTGTTAGTGGTACAATTTGTGATTGTACATCATCTATATTATTAATTTGCTTTATTATTTCTTCATTTTCATTTAAAAAAACGTCTGCTTTTATTTCTAAGAATGCTTTTAGATTTATCTTTCTTCCATTTAAAACCTTACATTCTAATTTTTTTATGGTTATCTCTTCATCTAGCATCATTCTTGAGTCTACCCCTGGAAAATCAAGAATTTCTGTAAAATCAATATTTCCATTGACTCCTCTTATCATTTGAGCGTCACTATCTGCAAGATACATTAAGTATACGTTGACATTGCCATCAAGTCTTATCTTTCCTTCTAGTATTTCTTTTTTATATATGCAAACATTACCTGTCATATATACTTCATTTAATATATCTGGCTTAGTGTCTGGTATTATACAGTCTCCTTCCACTGTAACTGCAAATGTTTTGCTGCCTACTATTCTGTTTATACACAAGTTTTCTTTAACCGTATCAATCATGCATTTTCCTCCTCGTTTACTCTTTTTTTACTATGTATATTGTAGACGAGCAAAAAAAATTCCTAATTTCTTAGGAATTTTTTAAATTATTTATTATTTTTGAAAAGAAATATAATTTTATTATAACAAATTTTGTGTATTTTGTCTTACTTTCTTTGGTTCTTCTGGTCTTGGTGGTACAATAGAGCAATAATTTTCTCCATCAAATACTTGAAGATCTATTGTTCTAGTTAATACATCTGTATAGCTGTATGTTGCATTTCCTTCTTCTTGGTCATACTTAACAACAAATAAATTAGGATATGCTTTTTGCAAAGTGGCTTCTTTTTCAAAAAATTTACTTCTTCCAAGTGTTCCTTTTACTATTATCTTTTGTCCTATTTTTTCTTCAATATCTCCTCTTAAGTTAGTAATATCATCCCTGTAAATCATTTGATCACCTACTTTATCAAGATGAGCGAATTATATCATTTTTGACGTAAAATGTCAAAAAATGTTTTTTAATAAAGTAATCAAATGTATTGATATATAAGGCTTTTATTTGTTTGTTACATTTATGTTACAAATATATTACATGCGTGTTACAATTTTATTTTTTACCTTTAGCATACCTTCCTCCTACCCTTTTTCCGCCATCTCCAAGTTCAGCAGAAATTTCTCTTACAGTTACTATTCTATTTTTATCTGTAGTTGCAACTTTTTCTGCAACTACCAATGGATCCATAAAATCTATTAAAACTCTAGCAGGTGATGAAGCAAAATTTGCGCCTGACGCCATTATTGCTTCAAAAAAGCTTTGGCATGCGCCAGCAAATATAACTAAGTCTTTATCTGGGCTTGTCGCTTTTTTTGCCTCTATTACAGAATTTATAAAATACTTAGAATTCCTATAATTATATATATCATTATAATTAGTTCCATTTTTTATCATACCATCATGTCCTGTAATAACTAATATATCTGGATTATATTTTCTAATTAAATTTCCAACAACTTGTGGTTGTCTATTTTCAGGGATGTTTTTTACAATAGCTTTTAACCCAAGTTTATTATAATATCTTTCTGATTTTTGAGTATATTTTCTATCTCCATCTAAGTGCAAAATTAATGCATTTGTTGAATTATTATTTGTATTTCTTCTTCCAGAAAATAATCCTTTACCTACTGTACTAAGTCTTTTTTTTAGCTTACTTTCTATTCCTCTTTTTTCTGTCTCTATTTCATCTTTTTCCATTTTTACTAAGTCATCTAATGGGCTATCAGCCTCTATTCTATACTGTACTCCTTTTAAAATAGCATAGGCTTTATTGGGGTCACTTGTCTTTATTATTCTATCTACATAGAAAAGAATATCTTTACCATAAGAAATTCTTCCTACAATGTCTCCTTTTTTTATTTCCACAATTTTCACCTCTATGTTACATTTTATGTTTTTTTGATGAAAATGTTTAAAAATTGTTTGATTACCATTTTTGATTTTTATTGCATATTTTTTTATGATTTGTTAATAATATCTAGCATAATTTGAAATAAACTTTATCTATTGACTTGAAAGGAGGTTTTATTTGTGGCAACTCAAAAACATTTATTTATTACAGGTACTTCAACAGTATCTTGGAAAGATGCTATTGTACAAGCAGTTGGTGAAGCTTCTAAAACAATAGACTATCTATCATCTGTTAAGATATTAGAGCAAAGAGCAAACATTTCAGGTAAAAAAATCACAGAATATTTGGTAGATTTAGATTTAACATTTACTATTGACAGAGAAAGAGAAGATTAAGATAACTCATGAAAGGATGAAATTTTATGGAAAAAATACAAACAAATAAACAATACCAAGACTATGTTGATCAAAAATCCCCTAATTCTCCTATTTTAAAGAACTGCTTTAATGCCTTTTGGGTTGGTGGTTTAATATGTTCAATAGGACAATTAATACTAGATTTTTGTGCTTATAGAGGTTTAAATGAAGAAACAGCCGGTAGCATTTGTTCAATAATTCTTATAGGTATCAGTGCATTTTTAACTGGACTAAATTTATTTAATAAAATTGGTAAATTTGCAGGAGCAGGTACTATTGTTCCTATTACAGGTTTTTCAAATTCTATTGTATCACCTGCTATTGAATATAAATCTGAGGGATATATTATGGGTGTAGGCGCAAAAATGTTTACAGTTGCAGGTCCAGTGCTTGTCTATGGTATTTCTGCTTCAATTCTAGTTGGAATTGTTTATTTAATATTCAATACACAAAGTATTACTTTAGTTTAAGAAAGGATGAAACTATATGCAAAAAGTTGGAAAACAAACTATCAAATTTGATAATCCTCCTACTATTCTTGAAACAGCATCTATTGTTGGTCCAAAAGAAGCTCAAGGTCCACTTAGTAAATATTTTGATATGCTCCTAGAAGATGAATTTTGGGGTGAAAAGACTTGGGAAAAAGCAGAAAGTAAAATTATAAAAGAAGCAGTAAACATGGTTATAACTAAATCTGGGCTTTCTGCTGACAGCATTGATTATTGTTTTGCAGGAGACCTACTTAATCAATGTATATCTTCAAGCTTTGGTCTTCGTGAACTAAACATTCCTTACTTTGGAATATTTGGAGCATGCTCTACATTTGTAGAAGGAATGATACTTAGTAGTATTTTAGCTGAGGGAAAAGCCGCAAATAATGTGCTTTTTGCTGCTTCTAGTCACTTTTGTAGTGCAGAAAAGCAATTTAGATTTCCTCTTGAGCTTGGAAATCAAAGGCCTCCAACTTCACAGTGGACTGTTACAGGTGCAGGTAGTGCTATTATTTCTGCTACGGGTTCTGGCCCTTATGTAACTTATGCAACACCTGGTAAAATCGTCGACAAAGGCATAAAAGATGCAAATAATATGGGAGCCGCAATGGCACCTGCTGCAGTTGATACTCTTCTTACCCATTTCAAAGACACAGGAAGAAATCCTAGTTACTATGATGCGATAATATCAGGTGATTTAGGATACATTGGTAAAGAAATTGTAATTGAAATGTTACAAACATATGGATATAAAGTAAAATCAAATTACAATGACTGTGGAGTTTTAATTTTTGATAAAGAAAAACAGGACACTCACTCTGGTGGAAGTGGTTGTGCATGTTGTGGAACAGTCTTTTCTGGATATTTATTTAACCAAATGAAAGCTAAAAAGTATAAAAAGATTCTTCTTATTGCAACAGGAGCACTTACAAATGCTACTACTTCTCAGCAAGGAGAATCTATACCTGGTATTGCACATGCTGCTGCAATCGAGATTTAGGAGGTACGTCTATATGAATGAATTTTTTAGTAGCTTAAACATTATGGACTATGTATGGTGCTTTATTGTCGGTGGCATTATATGTATAATAGGACAAATTTTAATTGATAAAACAAAAATAACATCTGCAAGAATTCTTGTACTTTTCGTAACAGCTGGTGCCATTTTAGGTGGACTTGGAATATATCAATATATAGTTGATTTTGCAGGTGCTGGTGCAACTGTTCCAATCACAGGCTTTGGATATAACCTTGCAAAAGGCGCAATAAAAGGAGTTAGCGAATCTGGCTTACTTGGTGCATTTACAGGAGGTATAAGAGCTGCTGCTGGTGGAATTGCTGCTGCTGTATTCTTTGGATACCTCGCATCACTTATTGCTAAACCTAAGATGAAAAAGCAATAGACAGGCTCTAATTTAAGCATAAAACAAGAGTGGTATATTTCCCCCACTCTTGTTTTTGTATAATTCAAAACTCAAATTTGATATTTTGCTTAAAGCATACTATTCAATATCATGTCTTGCTAAAATCTCAGCCGGTGTTCTTCTTAAAACCCTATATAATGGAAGTAATCCTACGACTATGTTAAATACATATATGAGTAATATACTTATTCCCACAGTTTCAAAATTAACAACAAACATACCACCAACATATGGAATTCTTGCAAACCCATAAAGAATATATGTCATAAGCATTAGTCCTGACATTCCTGCTATAGTTGTTATAGCAATTATTTCTCCTAAAAACATCTTATATATATCTGTTTTTTTAGCTCCAATTGCTCTTAAAACTCCAACTTCTTTTATTCTTGATAAGAAAGATGACCTTTCCATCAAATATATCTCAATTAAAGATATAGCAAGTATTACTCCTGCAAAGATTACACCACTTCTAATACTATCTTGCCTTTCTTTAATATATGCTGTTCTTGCTTTTTCGTATGTATTTTCAAGATTTATATTAAATTCATTTCTAAATTTATTTAAAACTGTTTCTTTGTCTTTTGGATATATCATAATTCCAGTTTTCTCACTAATCTCATTATATTTTACTGTATTATTATTTACCAAATAATCTTGCCTGTCCGTCATACTATTATAATATCCAACAACTTTAAGGTTTACTCCATTTATTTTTTCTTCAATAGTTTTATTTAATTTCATTTGGCTTGCATTTACGCTGTTTACTATAACTTCATAATCATTTTCAGGCATTCTTCCTTTCGTTAAAGTTATATCATCTAAATATAAAGAGTAGTCTGCAACTTTTGTTTGTCCTTGAGTACTTGAATCAGTCATATAGCCCCCTGCGCCGTACCAAATAAGGGGTTGATCTTGCGATTCATTTAATAAATTTACAAATATATTTTTATTCGCATAAATAGATGGGCTCTTTCTATCTACGATTCCAACAATAGTAAGCTTATCAATGCTTCCGCACGATACTTCTCTATTTAGTAATTCCTCTGCTGAATTTATTCCTTTTTGTGGTAGCGAGTTATAAGAACCATATGCCATCTTGTCATAAATCATTTTATCTATTACAATTTCACTCTCATTTTCTGGAACTCTTCCACTTATAATATCATTTTTTGATATAATATCTAAGCTTGTTAACTTACCAGATAATATAGTCTGTGGAGCATTTTGTTGTAATTGATAATAATCTTTAATTTGCATGTTTAGGTTTATCTCTCCATTACCTGGTATTATATAATCAATACTATCTAATTTTTCATATTCCAAAAACTTCTCTACACTCAATTTTTCCTGTTCTGCTTGTAAATAATTCCTATCAGCTGTTATGAATTCTGATTCATCTATATTAAGTGTCCCTGCAATATTTGAAACAGCATACATAATAAACATAGATGATGCAAAGAAGCCAAGAAGAAGTATCTTTTTAAGTATCGAAAAGTTTGCAATTTTCTTAATTCCCATATAGCAAGATTTAAAGAAACCATTTATGGAACTATATTTTATTTTAAATTTCTTGTCTATAATACTATCTAAATTATATGAATACTCTTCGTAAATAGTTTTATCTATTGTTTTGTAATGCTCATTTACAAACTCAACAGATGAATTTTCATCAACTACTTGTACTCTATGTTTTGGTGCTTTAATATATATATTATTATTCTTTAAGACAACTTCCATTTCTATTTTTTCATTGCTATTTGAATATGTATTTATATTTATATTATTTTTATTAAAGTTTTCTATGCTTTCAAAATCTTTTAGATATATTTTGTTTTCTATCCTATAATCTAAGGCATTATTTGCATCATTTGGGTAATCATTTGTAACCTTGCCGGTCTTTTAGCTCTATAATTCTTGAAGCATAAAACTTTGCAAGTTCAGTCTCATGTGTTACAAGTATTACTAATCTGTCTTTTGAGATTGCTTTAATAATATTCATTATTTCCAAGGAATTCTTGCTATCTAAATTTCCGAGTTGGTTCATCAGCAATTACAATATTCGGATTTTTAACAATAGCTCTTGCTATTGCAACCCTTTGCCTTTCTCCTCCAGATAGCATTTTAGCTGGTCTGTTCCTATATCTATACATTCCGAACGCACTCTAAGACATAATTTACCCTTTTCTTAGTTTCTTCTCTATCCCTTAGTCCAATCATCTTTAAAGCTATTGCAATATTTTCATAAACGGTCAAATTGTCTATTAATTTATAATCTTGAAATATATATCCAATATTTAAGTTTCTTATTTTATCAACGGTATAAGCTCTCCTATTAGTTATTTGCTTGCCATTTATATAAATCTTACCTTTATTTACTTTGTCTAATCCACCTATTGCATTTAAAAGTGTAGTTTTACCACTACCAGAAGCACCTAGAAGTGCAACTAATCCTGTTTTATCAAATTCAAGAGAAGTATTGTTTATAATGTGTATTTCGTTTCTTTTATGCCTGTTAAAATACTTATTTACGTTTACTAAACTTATCATAGCTACACCTCCTCGTTATATGTACTAATTGCTGATTTTTTAAATATTTTTCTTGCAAACCTTCTTGAAATTAGTCTTGACATACAAATTAAGACAATATAAATTAGCACATATTCACGAATACTTAAAAATGAAGTTAGTTTTGCTATATAGCTCCAATTTAAAATATTTGTATTGACTAGATATATGATTAATATAACCGTAAAATATGCAATATTAGAGTTTACAAATAACTCTATATCTAATATTCTTTTTACTGACTTAAAGGTTGCGCCTAACATTCTTAGTGTTGTATAATAAACATTTCTTGATTTTAGTATTATTTTAATTATTAAATACGAGATAAAGAATAATACAAATATTAGTAAAAATGTTACAACAAGTTTTACAATTTTCATTACCTGTTTATATGCTGCATTATCCTGTACTGCAAAATCAGTTATTTTCTTTGGGGATATGCCAATATCTTTGAGCTTAGCACAAGTATCATCTATATCTTTTTTATCTTTTACATAAACCGAAGATTGGTATGGAGCTTTATCATATAAAGAATTATAATCTTCTTCATTTATGCAAATTACGCTATTATTAAACTCTTCTATTCCTGTTACCTTAGTGAAATTATTTTTTGTATATGTTCCCGATATTTCTAAATCCAATTTGTCCTCATAAAATATATTATCTACACAGATGCTTATAGGCTGATTATTTATTCTTCCTTTGCTTAGTTGATATTTTAAGTCATCATTTACTATTGTCTTTCCCTTTTCTACATTTTTATTTGGGACAACAGAAAAAGTATTTATATTCGTATATTTGCCATTAAATAAATATTTTATTGTGCTAAAATTTCTATTTACTGATAAATTTAACTTATCAATTAATTCTTGACTTCCATATATATCATATATATAGTTATCGTCGTCATCATTATACTTAATTCCAACAATAGATGCCTTTGCAACTTCATTATATGAATTTGTTGTACTTATACTAAAATTATTATTTATTAATTGGTCTTGTTTATTTGTAATATTATAATGATTCTTGCTACATGTTATCACAACTTCATTTTCTTTTTCAGGCATTCTTCCTACATCAAGCTTTCCTTCAAACTTGTCTATGTCGTGTATTATCCCTGAAAAAGTAACTGAACTAAATGGATCACTTATATTTTCCATTTTATAAAATATTACATCTTTATCTACAAGATAATCATTTTTTACAATATAATCTACGTTTGATATTGCCTTTATTCTTTCATAATCTTCGTCAGAAAAAGTACTTTTGTCTTGTTTTTTAATAAGCACACGATTTGGAGAAAAATCATTGAAGTAATAGCTATAATTTTCTTGAGATAATTCATATTCCAAAGACTCAAAGCTTGCATATTCCACAAGCACAGATATTGTTATAAACAAAAAGACAGCAAATAGTAGAGCAAATTTAGTAAATACATTGAAGGTATTTCTAAATCCTAATCTGTATTTATTAAATAAACTTATTTTGCTGTATTTGCTTGTTTCTACCTGAATATCTTTATCTACTTTCTTTACTTCTGTATTTTCTATCACTCTTCCATCATGCATCTTTATAATTCTTGTTGCATATTGCTCCATTTGTTCAATATTATGAGTTACAATTATTACGAGTTTGTTTTTTGAAACTTTTTTTAGTATCTCAATAGCCTCTTTTGCAGACTCAACATCAAGGTTCCCGAGTAGGCTCATCTGCGACAATTATTGGTGTCTCTTTTACCATTGCTCTAGCTATTGCAACTCTTTGCTTTTGCCCACCTGATAGTTTAGCGACTTTTGTATTTTTAAATTTAGTAAGACCAACTTGGTCTATCATGTCTAATACTTTATTCTTAACGTCTTTTTTCTTATATCCATTCAAAAGTAGCACCAATTCTACATTTTGGTACACTGTATAACTATTTACTAAATTAAAATTCTGGAAGATATTTGCAATGTATTTTCTTCTATACTCTTCAAAATCTTTCTCTGTATAATGGCTAGTCTCCTTGCCATTTATGTACATTTCTCCCTCTTCATAGCTGTCTAGTCCTGATATTACATTTAAGAGTGTGGACTTACCACTTCCAGACTCTCCTGTAATAACAACAAACTCACCTATATTAAACTTTAGATTTACTTTTGTGAAACCTGAAGCAATTATTCCGTTATTGTAATAGAATTTTGAAACATTTTTTAATTCTAACATAACTTATCCTTTCTTTTGTAATAATTCAAGATAATAATATACTTTACTTACTTTATTGTCAAGCAATAATGAAAAAAGCTCAGAAGTTTTATTACTTCTGAGCTTTCTATATTCATATTAACGTTTACTAAATTGTGGAGCTTTTCTTGATTTTTTAAGACCATATTTCTTTCTTTCTTTCATCCTTGGATCTCTTGTTAAGTATCCTTTAACTTTAAGCATTGGTCTGTATTCACTATTAGCTTGATTTAAAGCTCTTGCTAATCCATGACGGATAGCTCCTGCTTGACCTGAGAATCCTCCACCTGTTACTTTACAAATTACATCATATTTGTTTAATGTATCTGTTGCAACTAATGGTTGTCTTACTATTACTTTTAAAGTCTCAAGGTTTAAATATTCATCTATATCTTTAGAATTAATAGTTATTTTTCCTGTACCTGGTACTATTCTAACTCTTGCTATAGAGCTTTTTCTTCTTCCTGTACCATAAAACATTATTTTATCTGAACTTGCTTTAGGCATTTACTTTTCCTCCTTTAAAATTCCCATACTTCTGGTTTTTGAGCAATATTTTCATGTTCTGCTCCAGCATATACTCTTAATTTTTTAATGCTTTGTCTTCCTAGACTATTATGTGGAAGCATTCCTTTTATTGCTAACATCATTGCTTTTTCTGGGTTATTATTAAGCATATCTTTTGCAGATATCTCTTTCATTCCTCCGATATATCCTGAATGATGTCTATAAACCTTTTGATTTAATTTATTTCCTGTTAAAATAGCTTTACTACAGTTAATAATAATTACATGATCTCCAACATCAATATTTGGTGTATATGTTGGTTTATGTTTTCCTCTTAATAATTTAGCAGCTTCTGTTGCTACTCTTCCTAGAGGCTTTCCTTCAGCATCAATTATATACCATTTTCTTACAATTTCATCTTTTTTTACACTATAAGTAGTATTATTCATGGTTAATTCATTTCCTCCATTCTGAATTCTTTTATATACTTAAAAATACCTAAACAACTTTAGTTTACCGGGAAAAAACTTACATTGTTTACATATCTTATCATAACACTACAATATTTTAATACAATTTTCTTAGAATGTCAATACTTACATCAAATATTTTTTTACAATATCATAAAAAATTTGTGTTCCAATAAGAATTGAGGTTATTCCTACCGTAAAGTTTTCGTTATGCTGAGGATAATACTCATCTTTTTGGCATCCAACTAATATCATTGCTCCAGGAACTTTTTGTAGAAAATATGAAAAATCCTCTGAGCACATAGTTTTATAGTTTTTATCTATATTTTGAACAATATTTGATGCAATCTCTTGTATAGTTTCTGCTTCTTCTTCCGAATTAACAGTTACAGGATAATTTGCAATAAATTTTATTTCTGCAGTTCCTCCCATTTCTTCTGCTATTTTTTTTACTTTACAACATAATTCCTCTTTAATCCTTGCTCTTATTTCATTATTAAATGTTCTAAAAATACCTTTTAAATATACCTTATCAGGTATAACATTATTGGTCTTTCCACCTGATATTGCTGTTATTCCTAAAACAACTTTATCGTCTAAATTAGTACCAATATTTGCCATTTCTTTTATCATTTTACCTATTATGTTTGCTATATAAATTGTATCAACGCATTTTTCAGGAATAGCTGCATGTCCACCTTTTCCATACACTATTATTTCAAATGGATCAGTTGATGCCATTACAGCACCTTCTTTTATTCCAATAGTATCTTCTTTTAGTTCACTCCACACGTGTATTGCGAAAGCTTTATCTACCTTTGGATTATCTAATGCTCCATTTGATATCATTTTATCTGCTCCGCCTTCTCCTTCTTCATCTGGTTGAAATAGAAGCTTTACAGTTCCTTTTATTTTATCTTTATTTCTAATAATCAATTCAGCAAGTGAAAGAAGTATTGTCATATGTGCATCATGTCCGCATGTATGTTTTGTCCTTCCTGTATCATCCATTATAACTGCATCCATATCACTTCTAAACAATATACATGGTCCTTCCTTTTTTCCTTTTAATGTAGCAATTATTCCAGTTGCATATACATTTGTATTTATATCAGTATAGCCCATTTGAATTAATCTCTCTTTAACATATGTAGAGGTTTTTATTTCTTTTAATCCGAGGTTCTGGATTATTCCATAAATACTCTTTATCTTTTCTCATTTGCGTTTCTAAAGATTTTATAATTTTTTCAATATTCATTTTACTTATCTACTTTCTTTTTTATTATATTATGGGCGAAGTAAGTCTTCTAGTTCAACATTGCTTCCATATTTGATAATTATAGGGACAGACTTTGAAAGTTTTACTTCAGGAATAGATGTGCTTACATCTCTTGCTCCAGGAATAACAACTGCATTTTCAGGTACAACAATTACACCGTTTTCATTTGGAGTAATAACTGTACCTTTGACATTGTCGTATATAGGTGTACTGCCTGTTATAGTAACTCCAGC
The DNA here is from genome assembly GCA_947629105.1 of uncultured Clostridia bacterium. GTDB lineage: Bacteria > Bacillota > Clostridia > TANB77 > CAG-508 > JAAWPK01. Next base: position 17,930 of record CANRCJ010000002.1, read on the forward strand.
ACCAATTACAGCATTCTTTTTTACAGTTGTCCCTTCAGTGATAATAGAGCCAGCGCCAATAAATGCGTCATCTTCAATAATTACAGGATATGCTCCTACAGGTTCTAGTACTCCTCCTATAATTGCTCCTGCACCAATATGTACATTCTTTCCGATTTGTGCACATGAACCTACTAATGCTAACGAATCTACCATTGCACCTTCATCTATATATGCTCCAATATTTGCATAGCTTGGTGGCATAAATGTTACCCCTTGACCTATATAAACACCATCTCTTATTGAAACTGAGCTTGATGCTTTTCTTATTTTCTCGGATAACATTATTTTTCTTTCACCCAAAGTATCTTTGTCAATTGTACCATCATTAAACTGAATAATTTCACCAAATTTAAAACCAAGTAAAATAAATTGTTTTACCCATGTGTTAACTCTCCAATCTCCATTTTGTTCCTTATATGCTGTTCTTATTTTTCCATTATTTAAATCGTTTTTGAATCGTTTCCACTCAGGCAAAAATTCCTCACGAGTTAAGTTTTCCTTCTTTAGCATTGTAAGATACTTTTCCATAAACATTTCTCCTTTAATTTATTTTATTAAGCAATAAATAATTTCTTAGCTCCACTGTGTCAGGATGTATTAATGTTTTATTTCTTATGGACTTTTGGATTACATAATCAAGATTAATAAAAATTGCGCCATCTAAATCTTCCATTGCCACCTTTCTTAATTCTTCTACTCCATCAAAAGATCTGTTTTCTTCTATCTTATCTGCAATATAGATTATTTTAGCTAATCTATCCATATTTATATTTCCTGTTGTATGATATTTAATTGCTTTTTGCACTTGCTCATCTACATTGTATTTTTCTTTAGCAACACAAGCACCAAGTTTTGCATGAAGTAAGCCTAGTTGTTTTTTTTCTATTTCATCTATTTCTATGTTATATTTTTTTATGTACTCATCTATTTTTTCCTTGCACATTTCCTTTGCTATGTCGTGAATCAATCCAGTAAACTCTGCTTTTTCTTCATCTTCTCCATATTGTTTCGCTAAAATCTTTGCCATCTTCATTGTTCCAACTGAGTGATTATACCTCTTCTCAGAAAGAATTTCTTTTAGATCGTTTTTTACATTTTCTATATCCATCATATTCTCCTTCATATTATCTACTTAACATTGAATTTTTAAATCTAATTCAAATTTATATTTCTATGTTAATCTATTTGTTTTTCAATTCTTTATATATCTTATAATTATTTAATACTTTTCTTACGTATGTATTTGTCTCTTTATATGGAATATTTTCAATATTTGAGCCATCACTTTTTATTATACCATTATCTATCCATTTTGTAACAGTACCAATTCCCGCATTATATGCAGTTATTGCAAGATAATAATTATTATTATAATATTTTAAAAGTGTCGAAAAATACTTTGTTCCTATCTCTATATTACACTTTGGCTCTGCTAAATCTACTGTTTTCATTCCAATATCATTTGCAACCTCTGTTGCCGTATTTTCCATTAATTGCATAAGTCCTATTGCACCACTTTGTGATACAATATTAGGATCAAAGTTACTTTCTGCTTTTATTAAAGCAAATATCCATGCTCCTTCTATATTATACTTTTCAGAATACTCATAAACATATTCTGAAAATTCATCAGGATATAACCTGTTTAAAATAAAATTATATATACTACACGCAAATATTATGATAATGGTTACTATTAATGTTATTTTTACTATTTTCTTTACTATTGATATCATTCCTTCCTTGTGTTTTTTATCATTTGTTATATAAATATTCTACTTACATCCATACCAATCACTAGCAGTTGTCACCTCTGCAATTAGAGGCACTTTTAGGGATACAATTTTTTCCATTGAATCCTTTAACATATCTTTTACTTTTTCTTCTTCATCTAAAGGTACTTCTAATAAAAGTTCATCATGTATTTGAAGTAATAGCTTAGACTTTAAACCTAATTCATCTAATTTCTTATCTACCTCTATCATTGCAAGTTTCATTATATCAGCTGCTGTGCCTTGTATTGGCATATTTAATGCTGCTCTACTTCCAAACTGTCTTACCATATAGTTTTGAGATTTTAATTCTGGTATATTTCTTCTTCTTCCAAATATAGTTGAAACATATCCCTTTTCTTTAGCCTCTTCTTCTATTCTCTCCATGTATTCTTTTATTCCTGAATATTTTCTTAAGTATTCTTCAATATATTCTTTAGCAACTTTTCTAGGTACTTTTATTTGCTCCCCTAGTCCAAAATCACTTATTCCATATACAATACCAAAATTAACAGCTTTTGCTTTTCCTCTTTCTTCATGTGTTACTTCGTCTAGTGGCTTATTAAATACCTTTGATGCTACTTCTCTGTGAATATCATTTCCGTTTTTGAAAGCCTCAATCATATTTTGGTCCCCTGATATATGAGCAAATACTCTTAGTTCTACTTGTGAATAATCTGCATCAACAAATATACATCCTTCTTTTGGCTTAAATACTTTTCTAAGCTGTTTTCCTAGTTCAAACCTTGTTGGTATATTTTGAAGATTTGGTTCTGTGCTACTTATCCTTCCTGTTGCTGTAACAGTCTGATGAAAATATGAGTGTATTCTGTTAGTTCTAGAGTTGATATATGGAAGCATTCCTTCTACATATGTTGAATTAAGTTTCATGAGTTGTCTGTAATCTAATATTTCATTTATTACTGGGTGTTCATCTCTAAGTTTTTCTAGAACTTCAACATCTGTTGAATATCCGCTCTTGCCTTTCTTTTGTACTGGTAGTTTTAAATCTTCAAAAAGCACTTTGCCAAGTTGTTTTGTAGAGTTTATATTAAACTCTTGCCCACAAAGATTATATATTTTGTTTGTTTTCTCCTCAATCTCAAATTTAAGGTTTCTTCCATATTCTATAAGTTCATCCTTATTTATATATATTCCATTATATTGCATTTTTGCAAGTACCTTTGCTGTTGGCATTTCTATTTCATTGAATAGCTTTGTCTCTCCTTGCTCTTCAATAAACTTCATTGTTATAGGATAAAGCTTATTAATACAATACACATAAATAATACTTCTTTGCTTTTCCTCTTCACTTTTTGTATTTTCCTTGCCTACCATGTCAAATAGGTTCATTTGTTCTTGCTTTTCTTCTTTTTTTATAAATCTTGATATCCCTACATTTAAGTATCTCAATGCTAATGTTTCTATATCATACTTATTTTTTATTGAATCTAATATGTATCCTGCAATACCCGCATCATATTCAAGTCCACTTAATTCAATATCATTTTGTTTTAGAATAATGTAATCTTGCTTTAAATTATATCCTATCTTTTTAATAGCTTCATCTTCAAAAATTCCTTTAAAATATTTCTTTATGTTTTCTAAACTATCTATATAATAAACTTTATTTTCGATTATTATGCTAATATTACATATTTCTTTCTTTATAATTTTTTCCTCATTTTCATCTTCAATAGTACCAAGATAATAAATGATTTGTTTATTTTGATTTATTTGATTTACAAGCACTTGTATATCACTTTCACTTAAGTTATCCTTTATTTCTATCTCATCATAAGGGTTTATTTCCTTTTCTTCATTTCTCAAAGAAAATCTATCTATATATTTGTTAAATCTTAGTTTTGAAAATAATTGTAATACTTTCTCTTTGTCCCATTCTTTAACTTTTAAATCTTCTATTTTAACATCTAATGGACTCTTTGTATTTATTGTTCCCAAGGTTCTAGATAAAAGTGCCATTTCTTTTCCATCAATTATTTTTTCTCTTAGTTTTCCTTTTATTTCTTCTGCCTTTCCGAGCCTCTATCTGTTCATATAGTTTATCTATCGTTTTATATTTCTTTATAATATTTAATGCTGTCTTTTCTCCAATTCCGCTAATTCCTGGTATATTGTCTGATTTATCTCCCATTAAGCCTTTTACTTCTATTAACTGTTTAGGTTCTATTCCATATTGTTCTATAACTTTTTCCTTATCATAATCATCTTCTTCTGTTTTACCGTGCTTTTGTTCTAGGTATTCTAATTGTAATTTTTTCTGTTGCAAGCTGGAAAGTATCTCTATCTCCAGAAAGAATGGTTACATCATGTCCTTTTCTGCCGTGCCATTTTAGATAATGTTCCTAATATATCATCTGCTTCATAGCCCTCTTTTTCAATAATCTTTATATTCATTGCTGAAAGCACTTCTTTTATTAATGGCATTTGCTGAACAAGTTCTTCTGGCATGCCTTTTCTTGTTCCTTTATATTCCTTATACATTTCATGTCTAAAAGTAGGAGCTTTCATATCAAAGGCTACTCCCAAATATTCTGGTTCAATATTTTCTAATATTTTAAACATAATTGCTAAAAAACCATATACAGCATTTGTGTATGTTCCGTCCTCAGTCTTAAGCATATTGCTTCCCATTATTCCATAAAATGCTCTATTAAGTATGCTGTTTCCATCAATTAAAACAACTTTGCTCATTTTTTAACTTCCTTATATATTATTTATTTAGGTTTTAAAAGAGATTAACCTATAAACTCATTCTTTATTTTAATATTCATATATATCAAATTGATTTATTGTTACCTTGTTTTTTACTTCAAGTCCGTAATCTATATATTCTCCTTTAGGAAAAATTACCAAGCTATTTGCATCTATTTTTGTTGGTAAATAGAAATTATATTTGCTGAAAGATTTTATATTGCCAAATGTTCCATTTTCACTCTTATATTGAACTGTATTAATATATTGATTTACATCATACTCACCATAGAATAAGAAATATATAAATGGTTCATTATTAAATGGAATACAATATACATTTTGAACATTTGAATTTTCGCAGAATTCTACTACTTCTTCAATTCCAGATGCAAAAGTCGAATATTCATTGCTATCTTGTGAAATATAATCTTTTATAAATAGTCCAAATGATATAGTATAAATTATTGCAATACATATTAATAATGCTTTATGTTGCCTCATTATAAAATATAATCCTAAAATTATGTAATATGCACATGGTATCATAATTATATTTATTCTATTGATATTATTTTTTAAAAATATAGCTAAAATTATTGAAGATAACATCCATATGTTCATTATTTGACTATATTTGTTTTTACCATGCTCTTTTACCCCACAAACTATTCCTACAGCAAAGAATATTATACTTATGAGATAGAACATTCCATATTGTGGTAGAGCATTCCAAGGTAACCCGTCATTTTGAAATACAAGTAGCTTAACTAAATCACTTATATTAATCAGACAGTTTAATATAATATTATCTTGAAATACTGTTGATACTTCCTTATATCTAACTGTTTTTAAAGTTGGTATAGTTATTCCTATATCTATTTGTTTTAACCCAAATGTGTTGATCATTACGTATATTATCATAGGAAGAGACACAATAGCAACAATTCCTAGGTATGCTATAGCTCTTTTTAGGGATATTTCCCTTTTTCTTACCAAATAAACAAGTGTAATTATTACAAAAAAAGGCAAGAATAAGTATGCCGTTCCATATGAATAGCTAGATAGACCTAATACAATAAATGATAACACCTGTAAAATTGTATTTTTCTTTTTTAGTCCTAAAACAAGAAGCAAACATGCAAGTAATACTAAATCTGGGAATATATTACATTCCATTCCCCATCTACTTTTCATTATATGCCATGGGCATATTGCAAGAAATGCCACTCCAACTAATGCAATCTTTTTATTGTCAAAAATATTCTTTAATAGATAATATATTATATATAATGATGCAATACCAATTAATGCCATAGGAAGTCTCATTGTATATACTGTTAAACCTTCTAGCAATAAAAATGGTATCATAATATATGAATATAACGCACTTTGTCCGCTTCCCCATGCATATAATGCGATTGGAAGTCTATTACCTGCTCTATCCATTCCATATTTCATTATAGAAAATGCATCATATCCACTTGATGCTTCATCAACATTTAGTGCATTTGGTACTTTATCTATACCTATTAATCTAACTAAGCTTCCGAACTATTAATACAAAAAATAGTATTATCTCTATCTTATTGTCTTTGAAAAACTGTTTGATACCTTTCTTTTCTTTTCTGTTTTCTATTATAGGCTTAATAAGTACACTAAATGGTAAAATTAAACAAAATATTATTGCAATTATTACTTTCATTTACTCTATCCCCTTTTTTCATATACTTCTAATCTATCCATAAGGGTGTATATCTTTTTGTAATTTTGTTCTATAAATTCATGTACTCCTCTGTATTCATGTTTAAGTCCTGCCTTTGTTTTCATAATTAAAGTGCCATCATCTAAACTTTTTATTGCGTTAATTAATTTTTCTTCTCCATTAAGTCCAACATTTCCTACCACTGGTAAATCTAGGATTCCATTTGTGATGTTAAGTTCTAAATTATATATACTTGAAATTGGAGAAAAAAAGGCGACTTTTTTTCCAGTGCTTTTAATGTAGAACTCAACTATCTTTATTCCATTGTCAATTTCATTATTATAAACAACTCCAAAATATGGTGTACTTTTATCCTTTAAGTAATTTTTGTTCCAATTAACTATTCCAAAAATTGAATATGCTATATCGTATATTGCCAAAACTACTATTGCAACTATTATTATGTAATTTAATATTTTCTTTTCTTTATATAGCTCATTAATTAGATATATAAATGATATTATACTAAATATTAGTGCAATTCTAGAATGGAAGTCACAAACTATCGGATATGATATAAGCAGCATTATAATTGAAATAATAAATAGAACCTCTTGATTTTTATCAGTCTCCTTTTTTAACATTCTAATAGTTACTGGAATTATATTTATTAATGAAATTACTATTATGTATGATTCTATACCTATATTTCTTTGAAACTCAAACATTCCTAGGAATACATAATCTATAAAATTATATAATGAACCTGCAAAATAAAGATATATCAAATATGCACTAAAACCAATTATTGTTGGCAAAGCTAATACAAGTATGTTTTTTATTTTTTCTCTAATTGTATATGAATTATTGAACTCTAAAATAACAAGTGCAAGTGCATAATATACTCCAATATTTTGCTTTGTCATAAATATTAAGAATATAAATATTCCTTGAGTTATATATGTTTTAATATCTTTATTCTCACATTTTAAATATAGATTAATTGCCAAAATGCTCAAGGCTATTGCAAGTACATTGTAATTTGCGCCAACCACAATTGCGTTTCTTAGAAATATTGGCATAAACGCGATTGTTAAAAATGTCAGTTTTTTGTTTACTTTTAAAGTACATAGCAATGAATATGTATTGTACAATAGGCATGTCCATATAACTGTTCCAAATATTCTATATGTCAAATAAGTTGGAGAAAAGATTTTGAATATTATTAACCCTATATAAAAGAATAATGGTGTTACTAAGACATTTACTTCTTTATATATTGGATGTCCATTATTCATCTTAAATGTTTCATAAAATAATGTAACTTCATCTGTTTGCTTTATTGGGTTATTTAATACAATTCCCATTGTTATTATTAATAAAATGATTGCTACAATTAATTTTTCATATTTTCTTATGATTTCTATCACTTTCATTTTAAAATTTCTCCTATGTGTTTTTATACACATATATGTATATCACATTTGAAGAAATTTTTCTACTGTTTTTTATTCATTGTTCAAAAAAAGAAAGCATTCACCTAAAAAGTGTTTGCTTTCTTTTTATCTTTATTGATTTTTAAATACCATTGTATATTTCTTTAACGTTGAGCCATCAACGAATACATAATCTTTAGTTGTGTAAATATCAACTTTCATAAGCCCTGGTTTTAGTTTAGTAAATCCTCCTAAAGTAAACGAATCAAGTTCCCAAAATAGTTCCCATGCAAGATCTGATGCAGCACTACTTGCATTAGATTTTGTGACTTTTACAGGAGAAGATCCAACCCAAACATTGATGTAGTCTATTCCAGGCCCATTCATGAAATCAATTATCGTTTTCTTCAACTTTGATTTATATTTAGCATCATCTAGTGACCATAACGAGAATGATGGTTTTATTATCGTTACAATTACATCTTTATCAGTAATTGATACTTGGAATAAATCTTTTAGCTCATTAACACATCCGCTTGTATTTAATGCTTTATCTTGTAATGCAGCTAAATCTACAGTTTTTATCCATTTAGCTGTTAACGTGATATTGCTTGTTACTTTTGTTGTAAAATTAAATTGTTTGTCTGCTAAATACCATCCCATGAACTTATGACCACTCTTTGTTGGTTCTTGTGGTTGTGTTACTAATCCATTACTTCCAACATACACTGTTTGGTTTGATGTTGTACCATTATCATAAACAAATGTAACTGTATATGGCTCTATCTTAAGTTCAACATTATATGTTTCTTCTTTATTTCCGTCACTTGACCTTGAATCTGCTATTAATGATACTGTTATATCAAATGTCTTTCCATCTAATTCTTCATTTGTCGTTGTAGTTAAAGCCTTTCCTCCTAATACATCTTTTGATAACCATGTACTGATTGTTTCTTTAACATTTGCAGTTTGATTTGTTATTGAAACTGTTTTTCCCACTTGTTTACATGTTAGTTTAACGGTTTCAATTTTATCACTGCCCTTCGCTATATTACCTAATGATACAAATACATTTAAACTGCTGTCTTGTATTTTTTCAGTTCTGTTTGTATTCTTTACTTGTATTGATGTCTTTTTTCCATCTTGTGTAACATTATATTTATTTGCTTGCTTTATTTCATCTACTGCTTTGTTAAATAAATTGCTAACAGGTACTGTAACATAATCCTGAGCTGTAAATTGAATACTGTATGTTTCTTCTTTATTTCCTTCTGTTGTTCTTGCATCTTTTGTTAGCATTACAGTTATATTGAATGTTTTTCCTGCTAATTCATCATTTACAGCTGTAGTTAATGCCTTTCCACCTAATATTTCTTTTGATAACCATGATGATATTGAATCTTTAATATTCGTAGCAGTATTTGTTATTGATAATAATTTTCCTGTCTCTTTATGTACAATTTTTACAGAATCTACTTTATTGTTATTTTTAGCAATATTTCCTAATGTTACAAATGTATTTAAAGAACTATCTTGTATCTTTTCTTCTCTATACATATTCTTTATTTGAGCTGTTACTTTCTTGTCTGTATTGGTGATATTATATTTATTTGTTTGTTTTATTTCTTCTAGAGAATTGTTAAACATATTAACTATAGATACTTTTATATAATCTTCTACTGTAAAGCCTACTGTATAAGTTTCTTTTATAGTATTTTCTTCCGTCCTTGCATCATCAGTTAATGTAATATCAATATCAAATGATTTTCCTGATAATTCCTCATTTAAAGCTGTAGATAAGTCTTTTCCTACCAATACATCATTTGATAACCATTTTGATACTGCATCTTTAATATTAGCATCTTTGCTTGTTATTGATACTGATTTTCCTGTTCCTTTTTCTGTTATTTTTACTGACTTTACCTTATCATTAGATTTTATCATATTACCTAGTGATACAAGTGAATTTAGTCCGCTATTTTGTATTATTTCTTCTCTATACGAATTCTTTATTTGAATTGTTGCATTTTTATTATTTTTTGTAATATTATATTGGTTTGTTGCCCTTATTTCTTCTATTGTTTTGCTAAATAATTCATCTAGAGATACTTTTACGTAGTCTTGTGCTGTAAATTTAAAATTATATGTTTCTTCTTTTTTGTTATTTTCTGTTCTTGCATCTTTTGTTAGTGTTGTAGTTACATTAAATGTCTTTCCTGACAAATCTTCATTTGCCGCTGTACTAATTGTCTTTCCATTCAATATTACAGTTGCATATTTGTTTATCCATGCAATAATTGACTCACTTGGGTTAGAAGTACTATTATTAATAATTAGCGTTTCTTCTACTCCACTAAACTTAATCATTAAAGTCTCAATGTTTTTATTTTCTTTTACTATATTGCTTAGTAAAGTAAATATTGTTAATCCATTTTCTTGTGCTAATTCTTTTCTGTAAATATTTTTTACTTCAAGTGTTATATCATTGTTTTCTTTATTAACATTGTATTTACCTGCTGACTTGAATTCCTCTAGTCTATTATTAACTAAGTTACTTACATTTACAGTAATATAATCTTGTGCTGTAAATGTAACATTGTATCCTACTTCCTTCTCGTCTTTTTCTGTCCTTGCATCTTTTGTTAGTGATGCTACTATATTAAATGTTTTTCCAACTAGATTGTCATTTATCGCTTCAGTTAATGTTTTTCCACTTAGCACTTCTTGTGATAACCATGTAGTAATTATTTCTCTTATATTTTCATCTTTACTTGTTATTGATACTGTTTTTTCTGTTCCTTTTTCTGTTATTTTTACTGTATCAATTTTTTCATTATCGTTTATAACATTTGCTAATGTTATAAATGTGCTTAGTGTACTATCTTGTATGTTATTTTCTCTATATATATTTTTTATTTGTGCTGTTATATTATTGTTGCTTTCTGAAACAGTATATTGATCTACAAGCTTTATTTCTTCTACTCTTTTACTAAATAGCTCATTTAAAGATACTTGAATATAATTCTGAGCTGTAAATCCAATGCTATATTCTCCTTGTGTTTTACCATCCTCAGTTCTTGCATCTTTTGTCAATATTATAGTTATATCAAATGTTTTTCCTGATAAATTATCGTTTGCTGCTTCAGTTAATGCTTCTCCAGCTAGTATCTCTTTTGATAACCACGTAGTGATTGCCTCTTTAATATTTGCAGTTACGCTTGTTATTGATACTGACTTTTCTGTTCCTTTTTCTGTTATTTTTACTGTATCAATTTTATCGTTATCATTTATTATATTTGCTACTGATAGAAATGTATTTAGAGAACTATCTTGTATTTTATCTTCTCTATATAAATTTTTTATCTGTAATGCTACATTTTTATTATTTTCTGTAACATTATATTTATCTGTTTGCTTTATCTCTTCTACCTTTTTATCAAATAAATCATTTAGAGAAACTTTTACATAATCTTGTGCCATTATTTTTAGGCTATATGTTTCTTCTGTTTTATTATCATCTGTCCTTGCATCAGCAGTTAAATTTATCAATATATCAAATGTCTTTCCTGCTAGTTCCTCATTTAATGCTTCTACTAATGTTTTCCCCTCTAGAACATCTTGTGATAGCCATAAAGTGATTTTTTCTGCAACATTTGTATCTATACTTGTTATTGATACTGACTTTTCTGTTCCTCTTTCTGTTATTTTTACTGTATCAATTTTATTGCTATCGTTTATTATATTTGCTACTGATAGAAATGTATTTAGAGAGCTATCTTGTATTTTGTCTTCTCTATATATATTTTTTATTTGTAATGTTACATCATTACCATTTTTTGTAACATCATACTTATTTGCTGTTTTTATTTCTTCTATCGTTTCATTAAATATATCATTAAGACGTACCTTTGCATATCCTTCTGCTGTAAATTGTAGGTTGTATTTTACTTCTTTTTCGCCTTTTTCTGTTCTTGCATCTTTAGTTAATATTAATGATATATCAAATACTTTTCCATCTAAATCTTCATTCACTGCTGTGCTAATTGACTTACCATTTAGAATTACATTTATATATTTAGTAATCCAGCTATAAATTGCATCTTTTGAATTTGAACCATCATTATTAATAATTAATTCTTCATCTATACCATTGCATTTAACCTTTATGGTCTCAATGTTCTTGTTTTCATTCATAATTGTAGTTAACGAAGTAAATATTGTTAGACCACTTTCTAGTACAGAATCTTCTCTGTAAATATTCTTTACTTCAAGTGTTATATTATTTCCATCTTGCATAATATTGTATTTACCTGTTGTCTTAAATTCTTCTATTACATTATTAACTAAATTACTTATATTTACAATAACATAATCTTGTGCTGTAAATTTAACAGTATATACTTTTCCTTTTTCATTATTCTCTGTTCTAGCATCTGCAGTTAACATTATAGATATATCAAAAGATTTTCCTTTCAAATTATCGTTTATGGCTTCATCTAGTGTTTTTCCTCCTAATATATCTTTTGATAGCCATGTAGTAATTTTTTCTGTAACATTTTCTTCTTTATCTGTTATTGATACTGCTTTTCCTGTTCCTTTTTCTGTTATTTTTACTGTATCAATTCTTTCATTATCTTTTATAATATTTGCTAATGTTACAAATATATTTAATGTATTTTCTTGTAATTTATCTTCTCTATATATATTTTTTATTTGTATTGTTAAATTATTATTGTCTTCTACAACAGTATATTTGTCTACTACTTTTATTTCTTCTACTCTTTTATTGAATAACTCACTTACAGGAACAGCGATATAATCTTCTGCTTTAAATATTATAGTATATGTTTCTCCTTTTTTATTATCTTCTGTTCTTGCATCTTTAGCTAATGTTACAGATACATCAAATGTCTTGCCTGCTAAATTATCATTCATTATTTCTGTTAATGCTTTTCCTTCTAGTACTTCTTTTGATAGCCATGTAACAATAGTATCTTTAATATTAGTATCTTTACTTGTTATTGATACTGCTTTTCCTGTTCCTTTTTCTGTTATCTTTACTGTATCAATTTTATTGCTATCATTTACTAGACTTCCTAGTGACAAAAATGTATTTAAAGAACTATCTTGTATCTTTTCTTCTCTATAAAAGTTCTTTATTTGTAATGTTATATTTTTATCTTTTTCTGCAACATTATACTTATTTGTTAGCTTTATTTCTTCTAATCTTTTACTAAATAAACTATTTAAATATACTTGAACATAACCTTGTGCTGTAAATTTAAAATTATATGTTTCTTCTTTTTTATTATCTTCTGTTCTTGCATCTTTTGTTAATGTTGTAGTTATATCAAATGTCTTGCCTGCTATCTCATCATTTATTGCTTCTGTTAATGCTTTTTCTCCTAATATATCTTTTGATATCCATGCAGAAATTATTTCTGTAATATTTTCGTCTCTGCTTGTTATTGATACTGTTTTTCCTGTTTGTTTCTCCGTTATTTTTACTGTATCAATTTTATCGCTATACTTAATTATATTTGCCAATGATACAAATGTGTTTAGTATGCTATCTTGCACCTTTTCTTCTCTGTATATATTTTTAACTTGTAGTATTATATCTTTGTTTTCTGCTGTAACAATGTACCAATCTGTATTCTTTACCTCTTCTATTCTATTATTATATAAATCATTTAAATGCACTTGAATATAATCTTCAGCTGTATATTTAATACTATATGATTCTTCATCTTTTTCTTCTGTTGTCTTAGTTCCTGCTGATAATTTTATCAATATATCAAATGTCTTTCCAGCTAAATCTTCGTTTTTAGCTGTTTCAAATGATTTACCGTTTAGTATTTCATTTGCATATTTATTCATCCATGAAATGACTGTTTGATAAGAATTTTCGTCATTATTATTTATAACTATTTTTTCTTCTACGGCACTACATTTAATTGTTATTGTCTCTATACCTTTATTTTTTTGTATCATATCATTTAATGCCATAATTATACTTAATGCGTTATCCTTAGCCAAATCTTCTCTATACATATTTTTTACTTGAATTCCAATATTATTTTCATCAAGTGTAATATTATATTTATTTGATTTCTTAAGTGCTTCGATATTTTCATTAACTAATTCCTTAACTGGAACTACATTAAATTCTTGTTTTCTAAATTCTATTTTGTATGCTTCTTGTATATTTCCATTTTTTGTTCTAGCATCAGGAGTTAATTTTATTGTAATTATAAATTGGTTATTTGCTATATCTTGAATATTTGGTTCAACTTTTGAATTATCATCTAAGACATTTTCAACTAACCATTTATATATTTCTTCATATATATTTGATGTTAAACTATTGATTTGTAGAACTTTTTCATTTCCTGAATTCTGTATTGTTATATTCTCAATATTTTTGTTTTCTTGTAGAATATTACTTAGTTCAGCTACAAATGGATTGTTCTCTCCATCATTTAAAAGTTTTGTTTCTCTATAATTATTTTTTACTTCAAGTATTGCTGTACGACTAGAACTTGTTACATTATATTTATTTGTATTTTTTACTTTTTGTATATACTGATTAAATAACTGATTTATATCTACAATTACATAATCTTCTACTTCAAATTTAATCTTATATGTTTCCTCAGATTTGTATTTTGTTGTTTTTTCATCTTGTGCTAATTTAATTGTAAAGTTGAATGATTTTTTACTTAAATTATCATTTGTAACATTGTCTAATTCACTAACATTAAATATTGTTTCTACATATTTGTTTAACCATTCTTGAATTGCTTCATATGAGTTTCTATCTTTACCTATTAGTAATTTTTCGTTAATATTATCATAACTTATCTCTACAGAATCAATAGCATCATTATTCATAATAATACTATCTACTGCTTTCACAAATTCGTTATTTTCCTTGTTTTCAAATATTTTGTTTATTCTATATATGTTTTTTATCTCAAATGTAAATTCATTTTCTTTCTTTGAGATATTATATATGTTACTATCTTTTATTGTATTTGCAGCTTGTTCAACTATCTTGTCTACATCTATTGCGCTATTAAATTTGATTGAATATGTTTTGTTCTCTCCTACTAGTTCTGCATTATTTGTATCTAGAATAATATCTAAATAAAATGTCAATCCATCTAAGTCTTTTAAAGTCGCAGTTTCATAATCTCCAACTATTGTTTTAACTAAATTTTTAAATTTAATATGTACAGAATCTCTATTGTCATTTTTGTCAAATGAATAAGTTATTGTGTTATTTTCTTGAGAAAACACTCTAACTATATTAGCAGTTGATTTTACATATGTAATATTTACACCTGCGATTTCTTCTCTATTTAATAATTCCATTACTTTATTTTCAAAGAATGGATTTTCTATCTCTGAGATTTTTTTATAAATGTCTAAAACGTCTATTGCAATTATATCGCCATTTTTTATAGTTGCAACTAAATCATTTCTTTCGTCCATGCTTGGTATAACACTTGTTACTTCATCAGCAATTTCTACTAGTTTAACCCACTTAGCAGTTAATGTCATAGATTTTTCTACTGGTTTTGTAAAATCATATTCTGTATCATTAAGGTACCAACTGACTAATTTATATCCTTTTCTTATAATAGTATTAGCTGGCTTTGATACTGTTCTTCCTTCTTGTACTTCTACCTCTTGAGTAACATTATTATATTTATAATCGAATTTTACAATATATTTCTCAGGTGTAGGAGTTGTGCTGCTATTATGATTGTTACCACCGCCATTGTTATTATTGCTATTTCCTGTGTTACCATTACTATTATTATTGCTATTATTATTGTTTCCACTGTTGTTATTACTATTGTTTCCGCTATTATTATTTCCATTATTATTATTTACGTTGTTATCGTTACTGCCATTGTTATTATTGCTACTTCCACTGTTGTTATTGCTATTGCTATGATTATTGTTATTACTATTGTTGCTGTTATTATTGCTTACGTTATTGTTATTGCTGCTGTTGTTACTATTATTATTTTCGTTATCATTATTAACATTAGTATTATTGTCATTATTATTTTCTATGTTATTATCTTCTTGTGTCGGTATTGTATTTGGTGTATCACTTAAATCATTATCTTCATCTTTATTAGCAACATCTTTTATCCATCCAGCTTTTAAAGTCATATTACTTTTTACTGGTGAATTAAAATCATATAAGTTATCGTTATAATACCATGCAGAAAAAACATACCCCTGTCTTTTTGGGTCTGTAGGTTTTGTTATTTTCTCATTCTTTTTTACCGTGATTGGGCTGATTAATGTTCCACCATTTGAATCAAATGTTATTTCATATTCTGGTTTGTTTAATGAAATAAAAGCTATTATTGCAATTACAGCTAATATAACTGCTAGAATAGCTATCAAGATTATTTTACCTCTTCTATTTAGAAGATTTGTTTCCATAATTTTTTCTCTCCCCTTTAATATAATTAAGTATTATATATATTTATTTACATATTTTAACACACAATATATATTTTACCATTTTTTAGAGAGAAAATCAATATTTTTGCCAAAAATATTATGTAAATTTGATATAAAAATACACCTACAAATATTAGATGTATTTCTAACATTTGAGGTGTATTGAGTTAATATAAAGTTATATCTTAGTTAAGCTCATTTAGAATATTAATTATACAACGAAGTCTAATGTATATTCTAGATATGAATCTGGTGCTAAAACATAGTCGTCATCTAGTTCTATTTGAACTTTAATTGTAGTTTTCATATCTACTAAATCTTGTTCTGAAGCTACGGAAGGATCAGGGACACTACTCATCAATTTAAAAGCCAATTGTGCAGCATAAGGAGTATAATCACTTGACTTTTCAACTGTTACGTAATTAGGTGATGGCTCATCTGTTTTTGTTTCTCCAACAATTATAGTAAAAGATTTAATACCTGGTGTATTCATAAATTCGGTAAGAGTTACATTAGCTCCTGTATGGCTCGTTAATTCGCTTAATTTAGTAGTAGGAGATAACATTTTAACTTTTACAATATTTTCTTCTATGTTTACTTGTACCTTACCCTTTGTTGGATCATTAATACCTTCTTTTTTACCAATAGCATTTTCTTGCATTGCTCTTATATCAGCTAATAATTTTATTGTTATTGTATATTCTTTTGTTTCCTTTTCACCTGCTTCTGTTCTTGCATCAGGTGTTAGAGTTGCTTTTACTGTTATTGTTTTTCCTGCAAATTGGCTGTTTTTTAAATCATTGAGCTGATTTCTATTTAACCATTGAGTAATTGTTTCTACATAATTCGTATCCTTTTTTATCTCAAGAGTTTGTTCAACATCAGCACCATTATAAGTTAATGTTAAACTTGCAACATTGTTATTAAACATTTCTGTTAATGCTAAGATTACTCCTGTTCCTGTTGAAAGCACACTCTCATTAATAAAATCAGCTTTTACTGCAACTGTTACATTTTGTGGATTTTCTTCATCAACTATTGCAACAAATTTTCCTGCTGTTTCTAATTTACTAGTTAAATTAGAAATTACTTCTTGTTCTTTAACTATTGTATAGTCTTCTAATTCAAATGTTATTGTATATGTTTCTTGTTCATTTTTATTTTCTGATACAAAGTCTTCCTTTAATGCTACTGTTATAGTTGCTGCAGCTGCTGTATCTTTTAACATTCCATATACTTTTTCGTTTGTTAAGTTTGTAATAGTTTCTGCAGTAAGACTATCAAAAGTTCCTGCTTTAAACATTTTATCTTTATTTTCTATTACCCATGCTATAATCTCATTTTTTGCAGTTGCTGCATTTTTAATTTCAATATCACATCCACAATAATTTAATGTAATGTGATCTACTTTATTATCTTCGTTAAGTAATTTTCCTAATGCAACTATTATGTCAGTTCCACCGATAACTTTATCTTCTCTATTTTCTGCTTTTACTTTAACATCTACTTTATTTCCTTCAACTTTAACTGTATATTTTCCCTCATCATGAGTTCCTTCAAGAACTTTTTTAACGCTATCAACCATACTAGCTACATTTTTTTGTTCTGGTTGTTTTCTTATTTCTACATTGTAAGTTTCTTCATCAAGTTTGTCGTCACTACCTTTAACTTTTGCATCTTCTGTAAGTTTTACTTTTACTGAGAATTTTGTACCTATTATATCCTGAAGTTTTGCAGTTTCAATAGTTAAACTAGGTTTTTTTGTTTTTAAATATGTTTCTAAGTATGTTTTTATAACATCAAAGTAGTTATCATCTTTATTTATAGTTAAAGGATCTGCATCATCATATCCATCAATTGTCAATGTCATTGATGCAATAGTTCCTTCATTAAACATTTCTGTTAATGCAAAGATTACTTGTGTTCCACCTATTATAGGATCATTTGCACTTGTATTATTTACTGTAACTTTTACATTTTTATTTTCATCAACTTTTACTTCAAATTTTCCACTGCCTTTTATTAAATCTGCTGCATCATTTACATATTCTGCTACTGGTACTTGAACATAGTCCTCTAATTTTATTGTAACTGTATATTTTTCTTCTGCTTTGCCATTTTCTGACATTGCATCTTTTAATACTACTGCTACACTTAAGTCAGCATTTTTTACTAGATCATATAAATCTTCATTCTTCATTAATGAAACATCTTTATTTTTAAATATTGAAGTTGTTGCTAGCCATACTAATATATCATTTTTAGCAGTTTCTGCATTTGAAATGTCCTTTGTTTCATTTCCTAACGCTAATACTATATGGTCAACATTTTCATCTGCAAGTAATTCTCCTAATGCTACTATTGCATTTGTTCCACCTATAGCTAATTTATTTCTTTCTTCTGCTTTTACTTCAACTGTTATATTATGATCTACTACTGTTACATTATATTTATTAGAATTTTCAAGTGCTGTTTCAACTTTTGAAACCATATTTGATACATTCTTTTCTGTTTTGAATGATATCTCATATTCTGCTGTCTTAGATGTTGTTCCATCTACAACTGCATTGTCTGTTGTTGTAACTGTTACTTTTACTGTTTTACCTACTAAATCACTATTCGTTGCATCTTCTAATGTTTTGCCTATTGTAGGTAAGTAAGTATTTAACCAAGCTACAACTTGAGCATAATAATCAGCTCCATTTTTTAATGTTAATTTCTCATTATATCCTGTTAATTCCATTGTTACTGATGCTATGTTCTTATCATTGTTCATCATTTCTGTTAATGCAACAAATGCCATTGAGCCACCTTCTGTAATAGAGTCACCTGCTGTTGCATTTTTTACTACTACTGTTACCTTATCTCCTTCTACTATTGCTTCGAATTTATTACTTGTATTTATTGTCTTTGCTGCTGTTTCTACATAGCTGTCTACATCAACAATTTTAATCCATTTTGCTGTTAATGTTATATTTCCTGTTACCTTATTGCTGAAATTATATTTTTGTCCATTCAAATACCATCCATCAAATTTATATCCAGCTCTTGTTGTATCTTTAGGAGCTTCTACTGTATTTCCTTCTAATACTGGTTTTGTTGTTGTTTTGTTATTATATCCATAATTAAATGTTACTGTGTATGTCTCTTTTAAATATTTATAGTCTATGTAATTTATGTTTATTGGTTTTGAGTTACTTATTTCTAATTTGCTATTTCCTACTAAATTATCTATTACTTTCCATCCTGTTGGTTTCATATTTGCATCATATTGTCTCTTTAATGTGTATATTGTCATTTCTCCATATATTGCATCTTTATTTGTTTTTCCATTTGTATCTTTTACACTTATT
>CANRCJ010000003.1 GCA_947629105.1 uncultured Clostridia bacterium
TATGATTAATCACTTAATAAATGACTGTATTGTACTGGGAGCAAAACCATTAACAGTACAAGATGCCATAATTTGTGGAAAAATGGAAAAAAACGCAATAAGCAAAATTGTTCATGCTGTATCAGATGCATGCAAGGCACAAGGATGTGTTCTAACAGGAGGAGAAACATCAGAACAACCAGGAGTGCTTGCAGAAGGAACATATATATTAACATCAAGTATAGTAGGAATAGTTGATAAAGACAAAATAATAGATGGATCAAAGATTAAAGAAGGAGATGTAGTTATTTCACTTGAATCAAGTGGAATTCACACAAATGGATACACATTAGTTAGAAGAATAATGAAAGAATATCCAGAAGTAATGGAAAAAACTGTAAATGGAAAGACATTTATTGAAGCAATACTAGAACCACATAGATGCTATTATATGGCAATAAAAGACCTATTTGATAAAGATATGATAACAGGTCTTGCCCACATAACTGGTGGAGGAATATGTGAAAACTTAAATAGAATATTACCACAAGATTTAGATGCTAAGATAGATGCATCA
This sequence comes from uncultured Clostridia bacterium, assembly GCA_947629105.1. Lineage (GTDB taxonomy): Bacteria > Bacillota > Clostridia > TANB77 > CAG-508 > JAAWPK01. Next base: position 557 of record CANRCJ010000003.1, read on the forward strand.
AAATACCAAATATTGGATATTTTTAAGTTAATCAAAAAGACAGCAAATGTTGATGAAAAGGAAATGCTACGTACATTCAATTTAGGAGTTGGATTAACAGTAGTTGCTAAAAAGGAATATGCTAGTTATATAATAGACCACGTTAAATCAAAAGGAATAAATGCCTATGAAATAGGAGAGATAGTAAAAGGACAAAAACAAGTCAAAGTTGAAGGTAAATTTGATTGGAATATTTAAATATAGGTATTATATTAAAAAAACTGGTAAAAATATTTTATATAAAATATAATAAAATGCTAGAAACCGTAATAAAATAAACCCTAAAAGTGCTAAGACAAATTATGACAAATGTCTTGCACTTTTTGTCAGTTTATGATAATATAAAAAAGTATAAAAGGTAGATATAATTTAGGTGATTCAATGATAAACGGAGAAAATGCTAATATAGATATGAATTTAAGTATACGAACAGGTAACAATATTAATATATATAGTATAGCAAAAAGGACGATAGACATTGTAGCTTCTTTATTAGGGATAATCATATTATGTCCTATTGTACTAATAGTGTTCATCGCAAATAAAATTTCAAGGGATGATGGACCTATATTTTTCATGCAAAAAAGAATAGGAGAAGATGGAAAACTATTTAGACTATATAAATTTAGAACAATGGTAGTTAATGCAGATAAAATATTGATGAAAAAGCTAAAAGAAGACAAAGAGTTTAGAGAAAAATACTTAAGTTATAGAAAAGTTGAAAACGACGATAGAATTACAAAAATTGGAAAAATATTAAGAAAAACAAGCTTAGATGAATTCCCACAATTTATAAATGTATTAAAAGGAGAAATGAGTTTAGTAGGACCTAGACCATATTTACCTAGGGAAAAGAAAGATATGGGGGAATACTATAATTATATAATCAAATGTAAGCCTGGTATTACAGGTCTTTGGCAAGTATCAGGAAGAAATAAAAATACTTTTGATGAAAGGCTTAAGCTAGACTTACAGTATTATAACAACAGAAGTTTTACTTATGATATAAAAATATTATTTAAAACAGTGCTTTCTGTATTAAAAAAAGAAGGAGCTATGTAGAATCAAGGTAAATCCATAAATAAAAAGAGGAGTAAAACATGGAAAAACGACAGATTTTTATAATAGGATCAAAGGGAATACCTGCGCAATATGGTGGATTTGAAACATTTGTAGAAAACTTAATAACCAGAAAAACAGATAAAGATATAAAATATCATGTTGCATGTATGGGTAAAAATAGCAGTGAATTTGAATATAACAATGCAAGATGTTTCTATATAAAAGTACCAGATATAGGACCAGCAAGAGCTGTATACTATGATTTAATGGCACTAAAGCGTTGTATAAAATATATTAAAGAAAATAACATAGAAAACGGAGTAATATATATATTAGCTTGCAGAATAGGACCTTTTATAGGACACTATAAAAAGGAACTAAAAAAACTAGGAATAAAATTGTATGTTAATCCTGATGGGCATGAATGGAAAAGAGCAAAATGGAATGCACTTATAAAAAAATATTGGAAATTCTCAGAAAAGCTTATGGTAAAACATGCTGATATTTTAATTTGTGATTCAATCAATATAGAAAACTATATTAAAAAAACATATAAAAAATATAATCCAAATACTACTTTTATAGCTTATGGATCAGATATAACAAAAAGTAATTTAGATGACAACGACAGGGAACTTCAAACATGGTATAATAATAATAATATTAGAGCAAAAGAATATTATTTAGTAGTAGGGAGATTTGTACCTGAAAATAACTATGAAACAATGATTACAGAATTTATGAAATCTAATACAGATAAAGATTTCGTATTAATTACAAATGTAAGCCAAAGCAAATTTTATAACAATCTAAAGGAAAAAACTCATTTTGATGATGATAAGAGAATTAAATTTGTTGGAACGGTATATAATCAAAATTTATTAAAGAAGATACGTGAAAATGCATATGCATATATACATGGACACGAGGTGGGGGGAACAAACCCATCATTATTAGAAGCGCTTGCTTCTACAGATTTAAATTTATTATTAGATGTTGGTTTTAATAAAGAAGTTGCAGAGGATGCAGCTATGTATTGGAATAAAGAAGAAAAAAATTTAGCAGAATTGATAGATAGATTAGATGATATTTCAAATGAAGAAATGGAAAAATATTCCAAAGAAGCAAAAGATAGAATTAAAAATGAATATAGTTGGAGTAAAATTATAGAAAAATATGAAAAGACTTGGAGTATGTAAGAAAGGAAAATATGAAAGCCAGTATTAATAGTATTAGTATAGAAAAAATACAGTTATTTTTATTAAAATTATTTATTATAGTATTACCATATCATTATATGGTAATATGTGTTTTATGTAAAAATATATCAATACTCAAATATTGGAAAGAGGCTACCATTATATTAATGTTTGCTCTAGATATTATATCACATATACAAAAAAAGAAAAAATATGAGATATCGAAAGTTGACATTATCAATATAATATTTATAATTGTTTTGTTTATATACATAATTGCAAGTAACAATAAATATGCATCAATATATATAGCAAGAGTTTATTTTTTACCAATGTTATTATTACCAGTTGTTTCACACATGCAAATTGACAAAACACAATTCAAAAAAATATTATTTATTTTAACAATAAATTCTATAATATTAAGTTTGTGGGGAATTATACAATCCGTATTTTTAGGAGATAAATTTTTAATTAGTATAGGATATGAACATTATTTCAATGCTAGTCTAGAATGTGAGAGACTACATCCATCATTTTATATTTTTGGCATAACAAAATTTCAAAGATTAACAAGCACGTTTGTTTCACCAAATACTTGTGCTATGTATTTATCTGTAATATTTACATTAATTCTATATTTTCATAAAAAATTAGAAATGGATAAAAAATTATCATATATTTCTATGGGAATAATTATTATAGCAATAGTATTAAGCTTTTCTAGAACAGCATGGATTGCTTGCGCTGTATCAATTTTTATATATTTTATAAAACATGTAAAAATAACAAAAGAAACATTAAAAAGTATGCTAATTAGAGGTATATGTATAATTATAATTGCATTATTAATAGATGTTTTGTTATTAGATAGAACAATTATAAATATTGGAAGTCATTTAATATATAACACTATAAATTTAAAGGATTCATCACTTCAAGGGCATATTACTTCATTAAAAAATTCCCTTGAATTATTTTCAAATAATATATTGGGATTAGGGTTAGGAAATAACGGCTCAAGAGCAATAAGTATATTTGGAGAGGATAATATAAATTTAACTGAATCATCGTATTTTCTAATGTTATATGAAGTTGGAATTATAGGAGCATTTGTATATTTTGGATCTTATATTGAAGCAATTATAGAAAATAAGAGAATTAGAAAAGAATTTGGATGTAAAGAAATTTTTGGCGTAGTAGTTATTGTTATTATGTTTTTAATATGTTATCTTTCTTTGCCATATATACAAGACTTTGAATTATTAGCAATGTTATATATAACAATTGCAATTCAGTATAATTATGAATACAAAAATAGAGGAAAAGTAAAATGAAAAATATTTTATATTTACACGCAGGCGCAGAAATGTATGGAGCAGATATTGTGCTATTGAATTTAATAGAAGGATTAGATAAGAGTAAATTTAAACCGTATGTAATACTTCCTTGTGATGGACCACTAATAAAGAAGCTAAAAGAAAATAATATACATGTAGAAATTGTTCCATATCCAATATTAAGAAGACAGTATTTTAATTTTAAGGGTATTTTTAATTATATAACAACATATTTTAAATTTTCTAAAATATTACTTAAAAAGGTTGAAGAATATAATATAGATATAATTCATGTAAACACATTAGCAGTTCTAGAGGGAATTTATTTAAAGATAAAGAAAAAAACAAAAATAAAATTGATATGGCACATTCATGAGATTATGGAAAGACCAAAAATAATTGCTAAAACTCTTGCAAAATTAGCTACTAGATATTCTGATAAAATTATTGCAGTGTCAAGTGCTGTTAAGGAAAATTTGAAAGCGGACTCAAATTCAAAAAAAGAAATACAAGTAATATATAATGGAGTAGATAATAACATATTCAACAATAATAATGATGCAAGTTATATAAAAAGTGAATATGATATTCCTAATAATGCAATTGTTGTTGGAATGATAGGAAGAATTAATTCGTGGAAGGGTCAAAAAGATCTTATTGATGCAACTAAAAATTTACTGAAAAAGTACGAGAATATGTATGTTATGATAGTTGGTGGTGTATTTGAAGGACAAGAATGGAGAAAACAAGAATTAGAAGATTATATAAAGCAACAAGAAAATTCAAAAAGAATAATATTATCTGACTATAGAGAAGATTCAAAAAATATACATAATTTATTTGACATTTTTGTTTTACCTAGTACAAGTCCTGATCCTTTACCTACTGTTATATTAGAAGCAATGGCTACTCATAAACCAATAGTAGCGTATAAACATGGCGGTGTGTGCGAAATGGTTAAAGAAAATTATAATGGCTTTTTCGCGATTCCAAGAGATGTAAAAGATTTAGAAACAAAGATAGAAAAAATGCTTTTAACTAATTATAAGGAAATGGGGGAAAATTCATATAATAGACAGAAGCAGTATTTTTCATTAAAAAGTTATATCGAGAATTTTGAAAAAATATACAGTAATTGAAAAGAAGGGAAAAGCTAAATGGAAATTTCGATTATCACTCCAATATATAAAGGAAATAAATATTTAAATCAATATCTAGATAATGTTTCAAAGGCATGTAAAAACAGAAATGATGTAGAAGTTATATGGATAAATGATAGCCCAGAAATACAAATTGAATACGATAAAAACTTGGTAAAAAATTTTGATTTAATAATTATAGAAAACCAAAGGAATATGGGAATTCATAAATCAAGATGTATAGGCTTAAACAAGGCAGCAGGGAAATATGTCTTATTTTTAGATCAAGATGATTGTATAAGTGAAAATTCGATAGATACGCAGTATAATTTAATTAAAAATGATGTAGACATTGTATTAGGAAACGGATTATATGAAAACGAAGAAGCAAGTGAAAAAATATTTAAAAATAAATTCTCGCAAGATTTTGCAACTAAAAAGAAACCTTATATCTTGTCGAGAAACTTTATAATATCGCCGGGACAGTGCCTTATAAGGAGAGATAGCATTCCTAGATACTGGTTAGAAAATAATTTAGAATATAATGGAGCAGATGACTATTTACTTTGGCTATTAATGTTTAATAAGCAGTGTAGAATAGTTTGTAATTATGATATTGTGTATATACATAAATACACAGGAAATAATGTTTCGTTAGATGATGAAAAAATGTTTAATTCCCAATTAGAAGTAATAAAATATTTAGAAAAAAATGATAAATATAATAGAAAAGATTTAAAAAACTTAAAAAAAGCTATATTGTATAAACATAATTATAAAAAGAATTTTTTAATAGAAACACTAAAGAATTTGGATATTTTTATATATAATTTATACTATAGACTTGTATGGAGAGGATATATATCTAAATAAAATACTTGAAAAGGAGCACTATATATGAATTATGGAGTAGTCATAGTAACATATAATAGATTAGAGCTATTAAAAGAATGTATCTACAAAGTAGAAAATCAGACCATCAAACCAAATAGAATAGTAATTGTAAACAACAATAGTACTGATGGAACAACAGAATATTTAGATACAAAGAAAAATGCAAATTTCATAGTAGAACATGTAACAACAAATAAAGGGTCTAGTTATGGCTTTTCAAGAGGTGTAGAGGTTTTAAGAGATTTAGATGTAGAGTGGCAGTTAATAATAGATGATGATGCAATACTAGAAGAAGATTATGTAGAACAAATTAGCAAATTTATAAGCGATAAATATAAGGCATATTCAGGAACAGTAATGCAAAATGGAGAACCAGCAATACATCATAGAAGAAGATTCAATGACAAAAATGTTTTTAAAGAAATATCAGCAAATGTTCCAAAAGAAGAATATGAAAAAGAAACATTTGAATATGATATAATGTCATTTTGTGGACTTTTAATAAATAATGAAGTTGTAAAACAAATTGATTTACCAAAGCAAGAGCTATTTACACAATTTACAGATACAGAATATTCGACAAGATTGAGAAAAATTACTAAAGTTTTAAACGTGAATTCAGCAAAATTAAATCATAAAGTTAATCCAAGTCGGAAAGATGAAACCATGGAAAGTATATTATACAATAAGAAACGAAACATATATATGCAAAAAAACATATGCACATCAGTTTTTATTTAGAATAGCTGTAATATTAAGATATAGCAGTGCATGTGCAAAATATCTAATTAAAGCAATAATTCGTGATAGAGATTATAATCTAGAATGTATTAAAGCAACAATATGTGGAGCTAGAGATGGATTAAAAGAAAAACTAGGCAAAAATGAAAGATTTTTACCAGGATTGAAGCTGTAAGGAGATTGTATGGAAAAAGTGGAAGAGAATACCAACCAAAGTATGATAATACGGTAATCAAAATAGTGCTAAAAAAAGTAGATTATTATACATGGATATAGCAAAAGGAATAGGAATAATATTAGTAATTTTGGGACATGTAGGTTTTAAAAAAGGAACATTTTTATTTAACATTATTCAATGCTTTCATATGCCATTATTCTTTATAATAAGTGGATACTTTTTTAAATATAGAAAAATGAAAGATTGCTTAAAAAATAATATTAAAAGGTTAATTATTCCGTATATAATAACAAGTATAGCAGTTATATTTTACAAAGTTATTAGATTAGCTATTAAAGGTAATTTTTCAGGAGCACTAAAAACTGCAAAAACGTGGATATTGGCAGCATTATATGGAAGTGGAAATTTTCAGCCATTTGGAATACAAATTATTGGTGCTATATGGTTCTTACTTGCACTAGCTTTCGCTATTTTTTTTATGAATTTGATTTTTAATAAAAAATATAGATTTATATATGTTATAATAATTGCATACATAGGCTACAAAACATCAAAATATATTTGGCTACCATGGAGTGTGCAAGGAGGTATGTTTGCATTATTATTTTTATATGTTGGTGTACTTGCAAAAAAGTATGATATTTTTGAAAGAATCAAAAAGTTACATAATATATATATATATATATTATGTAATATTAATAGCAATCGTAGTTTGTGCAGCATATAATGGTATAACAATTTCTATGGCAAGGGCTGTATGTAATGGAGGAATATTAAGCATAATAATTGCAATACTTGCGACATTCCTTTGTATAGAATTTTCAAGATTCATTGAAGAACATACAAAAATAAGTGCAAAATGCTTGAGCTATATAGGCAATAACAGCTTAATATGTTTATGCTTACATTTATTTAGTCTAAATTGTCTTGATTGGCAGAAAGTACTAACAAAATTAAGAATAAACAATATATCAATAGGAATTGTAATTGCAAATATATTATGGGTAATTATAATGTCGTTTATCATAAAAAATGGCATTAAATACATAAAAAATAAAATAAAAATTGGAGGACAAAAAAATGAAATTTGATTATGTTGTGGTAGGAGCTGGACTTGCAGGAATAACAGTAGCAGAAAGACTAGCTAGTCAGTTAAATAAGAAAGTTTTAATAATTGAGAAAAGAAACCATATCGCAGGAAACATTTATGACAGCTATAATGAAGATGGTATTCTAATTCATAATTATGGTCCACACACATTTCACACAAATGATAAAGAAGTATTTGACTATGTTTGTAGTTTTACAGAATGGAATGATTATCAACATAGAGTTATGTCATACGTAAATGGTAATTTTGTTCCAATGCCTATATCACTAGAAACAATCAATCAACTATATAATCTTAACTTATCAGAAGATGAAATGGAGAAATTTATAGACAGCAAGAAAGTTAAGATAGATGAAATAAAAACAAGCGAGGATGTTGTTTTAAGCCAAGGTGGACAAGATATATACGAAAAGTTTTTCAAATATTTTACAATAAAACAATGGGGAGTATCTCCTGCCGAGCTAGATAAAACAGTTATATCTAGAATTCCATTTAGAAAAAATAGAGATACAAGATATTTTACTGATAAGTATCAAGGAAATCCAAAACACGGATACACAAAAATGTGCGAAAAGATGTTAGATAACCCTAACATAAAAGTAATGTTAAATACAGATTACAAAGAGGTAATAGATGATATAAAATATGATAAAATGATATATACTGGACCAATTGATTACTTCTATAATTATGAATTTGGAAAATTATTATACAGAAGTATAAAATTCAAATTTGAAACTTATGATATGGAATCTTATCAGCCAGTAACCTCTACAAGATATCCTATGGACTACGATTTTACAAGAATAACTGAATTTAAAAAGATGACAGGACAAAAACACCCAAAAACAACAATATTAAAAGAATTCCCATGCTTTGGAGATGAACCATACTATCCTTACCCAACAAAAGAGTGGAAAGAGCTTGCTAATAAATATAGAGAAAAAGCAGAAAAGGAAGAAAACGTTATCTTTTTAGGAAGACTTGCAGAATATAAATATTATGATATGGATGATGTAATACGTAAAGCATTAGATGTATTTGAAGAAATAAAAGAAAAAGAGTCTAATAAAAATAAATAAAATTATTTTATGAACAATTTGCTTTAAGTAAAGGAATGAATAATAAAATGAAAGAAAGAATTATAATAAATGAACCATATATAAAAAAGGAAAATGAAAAAACTAAACTAGTTGCAAAAATACAATTACCAAGCAAAGATATAGAGTTTTTCTATGAAGTAGATAGTAAATATGAAGAATATCTTACACCAGAAAGAGCTGATGCCTTTTTACTTATGGTACTTGAATATGCAATGACAAAATCACTAGATATAGAGTGCAAAGCTCCTGTAACAGAACAGCTATATTATCAATTAACAAAATATTTTATACCAATTTTATCAATGAATAGAAAATTATATAATAATATAGATATTGTTGCAAATGTAGCAGATGAAATAATGCCAGTAGAATTGAATGGAGAATTTGTGAATGGAACTGGCATATCAGGCGGAGTAGATTCATTTTATGCTATACTAAGTTGCTTAAATAAATACACAGAAAAACATAAACTTACACATTTAGTATTTACCAATAATGGAAGTCTATCACCTAATTTTGATTATGAAGAATCAGTTAATTATTTTAATCTTAAGTGTAAAGAATTTAAAAATTTAACGGAGGAATTAAATCTAGAATTTTTAAGTGTAAATACTAATATGCTTGAATTATATTCAGAGTTAAAAGGAATGTATGCTATTAATGCAGGAGCAGTTAAAACAATTAGTATAATATATTCTCTAAAAAAATTTTTCCATTATTATTGGTTTGCAAGTTCATTTGACTATTCTAAATTTCATTTCAGTGAAATAGGAGAAGGATATTATGATTTGTTCACATTAAATATGTTATCAATAAGTGGACTTATATTTTATAGCCCAGGAGCAGAAGTACCAACAAGAATAGAAAAAACAAAATATATAGCTAATAATAAAGTTGTTCAAAAATATTTAACAATATGCTCAAACAATAATTGTGGAATTTGTAATAAATGTGTAAGAACTCTTACAGCATTATATCTTATGGACAAGTTAGATGATTTTTCTGCTGTATATAATATTGAGCATTATAAGAAGCACATGACAATGTTGCTTATAAAATATTTCTCAATAAAGAAAGAGTTTAAAATGGGGTATGCACAAGAGATATTAAAGGAAGCCAAAATAGTTGGTGGTAAAAAGAAAAGAAAAATATTATTATGTAGATATATTAGTATATTAATAAAGCCACTAGTATATTTAAAACGTAAATTAAAAAAATTAATTTAAGGGTGGATAGATGGAGAAGACAAGTATAAAAAAGAATTATATATATAATACATTATATCAAATATTAACTTTATTAATTCCATTAATTACTACACCTTATGCATCACACATATTTGAAGCAGATGGAATAGGAATTCAAAGTTATACTAATTCTATTGTTTCAATTTTTATTATATTTGCTTCATTTGGAACAGCAAAATATGGGCAAAGGGAAATAGCAAGAAATAGAGATGATAAGGAAAAAGCAAGTAAATTATTTTGGGAAATAGAATTACTTAATATTGCATGTACAAGTATAACCTTGATAGTATGGCTAGCTTTCGTACTTATAACTGACCAGTATAAAATGATTTATACTGTTTTATCAATGCAAATTATTGCGGTTGCATTTGATATATCATGGTTTTACGGTGGATATGAAAAATTTAAGTTTATTACAATACGTAATGTGATAGTAAAGATAATAGGAATTATTATTTTATTTGCTTCAGTACATACAAAAAGTGATTTATTACTATATATAGGCTTAACATCAGCAACAGGACTTATTGGTAATATATCAATGTGGACTTACTTAAGAAAATTTATATGTAAAGTTAAAATAAAAGACTTAAATGTAAAATCACATTTCAAAGGTACACTTGTATTTTTTATACCAACGATAGCAACTTCTGTTTATACAATTTTGGATAAAACAATGATTGGTATGATAACAAAAGATAATGCAGAAAATGGTTATTATGAACAAGCAAACAAAATAGTTAATATGGCAAAAACAATAGCAATTTCTTTAAATACTGTAATGTATGCGAGAATGTCTTATATGTTCGTAGAAAATAAAATAAAAGAAATGAAAGAATTACTAAACAAATCATTACATTATATGTTTACAATAGGAGTACCGATGGTTTTAGGAATTATGGGAATTTCTAAAAATCTAGTACCATGGTTTTTTGGTGATGGGTATGAAAAAGTATCTTTAATTTTGTATTTTAATAGTCCTCTTGTTTTAATTGTTGGATTAAGCGAGTGCATAGGAATCCAATATTTGACTCCAAGTGGACAAAGAGCAAGGTCAAGCAAAGCAATTATAATAGGAGCGGTTGTTAACTTCTGCTTAAATCTTCTAATGATACCATTTATAAAATCTATAGGTGCAGCAATTGCTTCTATTGCTGCTGAATTGATAATATTTATTTTATATGTTTATATGACTGATAAATTTGTAACTTGGAAAGAGATTTTCAAAATTTCATATAAAAAATTTATAGCAGGTATTGTAATGCTAATAGTTATTTTATTTATAGGCAATATATGTAATGCTACAATGATTACAACTATAATTCAAATAACAGTTGGAGCAATTATATATGCTATTACAATGTTATTATTAAAAGACGAATTTGTTTTAGAATATAGCACCAAATATTGGAATAAATTCAAGCAAAAATTAGGAGTTGCAAAATAAGTATAAAATGTTATATAATTTAATGAAAACATTATATATTTAAGTTTAGAAAGGAATAAAATGAAGACATATTTTATTACTGGTGGAGCAGGGTTTATAGGTTCAAGTTTAGCAGAAGAATTGATAAAAAGAGATAACCAAGTTATTGTAATTGATAACTTTTGTGATTTCTATAATCCAAAAATAAAAGAAAATAATATAAAAGAATTACTAAAAAATGAAAAATTTAAGATATATAGAAATGACATTAGAGATAGAGAAGCCATAAAAAAAATATTTGATGAAAATAAAATAGATATAGTTGTGCATTTAGCTGCAATGGCAGGTGTTAGACCATCAATTGAAAATCCTATTTTATATCAAGAAGTAAATTGTATGGGAACACAAAACATACTAGAAGAGATGAAAATGCATAATATAACTAATCTTGTAATGGCATCTTCTAGCAGCGTATATGGCAACTGTAGGGAAATACCATTTAGGGAAGATATGATAGTTGATTTTGCAATAAGTCCTTATGCTGCAACAAAAAAGGCAAATGAAGTTATGACACATGTATATCATAAACTTTATAATATGAATGTAATTATGCTAAGATTCTTTACTGTATATGGACCAAAGCAAAGACCAGATTTAGCAATTAATAAATTCACAAGATTAATGATGAATGATGAAGAAATTCCAATGTTTGGTAATGGGCTTACGTCAAGAGATTATACTTATATAGATGATATAGTAGACGGAATTATAAAATCTTGTTTTTATACATTAAATAACCAAAATGTATATGAAATTTTAAATTTAGGAAATTCAGAACCGGTTACATTAAAAGAAATGATAGAAACAATAAGTGAAGTATTAGGAGTAAATCCTATTATAAAGGAATTACCAATGCAACCAGGAGATGTAGATAGAACTTTTGCGGACATAACAAAAGCTAAAAGAATAATTAATTATGATCCAAAAACAAGTTTTAAACAAGGAATTACAAATTTTGTAAATTGGTATAAGAGCAATAAAGAATTATATAATTAAAAATCATATAAGGGAGAGATGCAAGAATGAAAAAATATAAAATTGCTGTTGCAGGAACAGGGTATGTAGGATTAGTTGCAGGAGTTTGCTTCGCAGAAAAGGGACATAATGTTATTTGCGTTGATGTGGATGAAAATAAAGTTAAAATGATGAAAGATGGGAAATGTCCAATTTATGAAGAAAATCTAGAAGAATTAATGATAAAAAATTATAAAGAAGGTAGAATTGATTATACAACAGATTTTAAAGCAGCCTATAAAGATGCGGATGCGATATTTATAGGGGTAGGAACACCAGAGCAAGAAGATGGGTCAGCAAACTTAAGTTATGTTGCGACTGTTTCAAGACAAATTGCAGAAAGCGTAGAAAAAGATTGCTTAGTTGTTGTAAAATCAACAGTTCCAATAGGAACTAACGATAAAGTAGAACAGTTTATTAAAGATTCTTTGGCACATAATGTTAAAATTGAAGTTGCAAGTAACCCAGAATTTTTAGCACAAGGACATGCTGTAAGAGATACTTTACAAGCAAAAAGAATAGTAATAGGAACCGAATCAAAAGAAGCAGAAACTAAATTAAAAGAGATATATGAGCCATTTGGGTTACCAATCGTTTCTGTAAGTAGAAGAAGTGCTGAAATGATAAAATATGCTTCAAATGATTTTTTAGCTTTAAAGATTTCATATATGAATGATATAGCAAATCTTTGTGAACTAGTTGGAGCTAATATAGAAGATGTTGCTAAAGGAATGAGCTATGATCCAAGAATAGGGTCAAGCTTCCTACATGCAGGTATTGGATATGGCGGAAGTTGTTTCCCTAAAGATACTAAAGCATTAAAATATTTAGCAAAACAACACGGATATCATTTAAAAACAGTAGAAGCAGCAGTTGATGTAAATGAAGCACAGAAAACTAAGCTATTTAAGAAAGCGTCTGAAAGATTAATTACATTTAGTGGGTTAAAAGTAGCCGTACTTGGACTTACTTTTAAATCTGGAACTGATGATTTAAGAGAAGCACCATCAATTAATAATATTGAGTTATTATTGAAAAATGGTTCAAATATATATGCATACGATCCAGTAGGAATGGAAAATTTTAAGAAAAAGTATCCAACACAAATTACTTATGTTAATACGCTAGAAGAAGCTCTAAAAGATGCTAATGTATGTTTCTTATTTACTGAATGGGAAGAAATAAGAAATATTAAACCAGAGACATATAAAAAATTAATGAAAACACCTTTAGTATATGATGGAAGAAATATGTATGAGCTAGATGAAATGAAGAAGAATGGAATTGAATACTATTCAATTGGTAGATAGGGAGAAGAATATGAAAATTCTAATAACTGGAGCAAATGGAATGCTTGCGAAAGCAGTAAGAAATGAGCTAAAAAATGAGGAACTTGTATTGACAGATGTTGAAGAATTAGATATAACAAATTTAGATGCAGTAAAAACGTTTGTTAAAGAAGTAAAGCCTAAATATATAATAAACTGTGCAGCGTATACTGCTGTTGATAAAGCAGAAGAACAGGTAGAGATAGCAAGAAAGGTAAATGCACTTGGACCTAGAAATTTAGCAATAGCAGCAAATGAACAAAATTCTATATTAATTCATATTAGCACTGATTATGTATTTGGCGGAGATAAAGAAATAGAAAGTACATATATGGAAGAAGAAGAGAAAAAGCCAGTTACAGCATATGGAATTACGAAATTAGAAGGAGAAAAAGAAATACAGGAAAACTGCTCTAAATATTACATATTCCGTACAGCATGGCTATATGGAGATGGAAATAATTTTGTAAAAACAATGCTAAAATTAGGAAAAGAAAAGGAACAAATAAATGTAGTGTCAGACCAAAATGGAAGCCCTACTTATGCGGTAGATTTAGCAAGTATTATTCATCAAGCTATAGAAAAGCAAATTCCTTATGGTGTATATCATGCAACAAATGAAGGATATACAACTTGGTATGAATTTACAAAACTAATATTTGATCTTGCAAAAATTAATTGTAAAGTTAATCCCGTAACAACTGAAGAATATATAAAAATATTAAATATAGTTCAAGCTAAACGACCTAAAAATTCAAAATTATCAAAAGAAAAATTGCTAAAGCAAGGAATAAAAATACCAAATTATGAAGAAGCACTAAAAAGATATTTGAAGATACAAGGAGAGATGTAAAATATGGGAAGTAGAAAAGGAATTATTTTAGCAGGAGGTAGCGCAACAAGATTATATCCATTAACTTTTGCAATATCAAAACAAATTATGCCAGTTTATGATAAGCCTATGATTTATTATCCATTATCTGTATTAATGGAAGCAGAGATAAGAGATATACTTATAATTTCAACACCAAGAGATATAGTAGTATTTCAAAATCTCTTAGGCGACGGCTCAAAGTTTGGGCTTCATTTTGAATATAAAATACAAGATAAACCTAGAGGACTTGCAGAAGCATTTATTTTAGGAGAAGAATTTATAGGTAAAGATAATGTCGCTATGATATTAGGTGACAATATGTTTTATGGTAATAACTTCCATAAATTATTAAAACATGCAAGTGATAGAGAAGATGAATCAACAATTTTTGGATACTATGTAAAAGATCCAACAGCTTATGGAGTTGTTGAAATAGACGAAAAGGGAAGAGCAATCTCAATCGAAGAAAAACCAGAAAATCCAAAATCAAATTATGCAGTTCCTGGCTTATATTTCTATACTAATGATGTAATAGAAATTGCCAAGAAAATAAAACCATCAGCAAGAGGAGAGCTTGAAATTACAGCAATTAATGAGGAATATATGAAAAGAGGAACTCTTAAAGTAGAAAAATTAGGTAGAGCAATGACTTGGTTTGATACAGGTACACATGATTCGCTTCTAGAAACTGCAAGTTTTGTACAAACAATAGAAAAAAGACAAGGAATGCAAATTTGTTGCCCAGAGGAAATAGCATTTAGAAAGAAATGGATAAGCAAAGAAGAGTTATCAAAATTAGCAGAGGTGTGCTTAAAAAATAACTATGGAAAATATCTAAAAGATGTAGCAGAAAATAAGATAAGAGAAGAATAATATAAATGGTTTATAGATAAAACCATAAAAATCTAAATATATTTTGTAGGTAAGAAAACATGAGCAAGTTTAAAAAAATTGAAACAGGAATTGAAGGACTATATATTATAGAGCCTACTGTTTTTGAAGATAACAGAGGATTCTTTATGGAGACATATAGCAAAAGAGATTTTGAAGAAATTGGAATTACATATGAATTTGTACAGGATAATCATTCAAAATCTAGTAAAGGAGTCTTAAGAGGCTTGCATTTCCAAAAAGAATATCCACAAAGCAAGCTTGTAAGGGTAATAAAGGGAGAAGTATATGATGTAGCAGTAGACTTAAGAAAAGATTCTGCAACTTATGGCAAATATTTTGGAGTACTTTTATCAGAGGAAAATAAGAGACAATTTATGATACCAAGAGGGTTTGCGCATGGCTTTTTAGTTATAAGTGACGAGGCAGAGTTTGTATATAAATGTGATGATTTCTATCATCCGGGAGACGAAGGCGGATTAATTTGGAATGACCCTAAAATTGGAATAGAATGGCCATTAGATAAAATAGGCGGAGTAGAAAATATTATCCAATCTGAAAAAGATAAGAAATGGGGAACCATAGAATAATTTATAATATAAGAGATTGTTAAATAAGTAATAATCTCTTGTTTTAATAAGAAAGGAATGAGATAAAAATGAGTAAAAATGTTTTAGTAACAGGCGCAGCAGGATTCATAGGATCAAATTTTGTGGAGTTTTTTATAAAAAAGCATCCGGACTATAAAATAGTTGTATTAGATAAATTAACATATGCAGGAAATATGGACAACCTAAAAAAAGTAATAGACAAAATTGTTTTCGAAAAAGGTGATATATGTGACTTCGAATTTGTAAAAAAATTATTTGAAAAATATCAAATTAATGGAGTAATACATTTCGCAGCAGAATCACATGTTGACAATAGCATAAAAAATCCATTTATATTTACACAGACAAATGTAATAGGAACACACACATTGTTAGAAGTTGCAAAACAAGTTTGGGGAGAAGGAAGCAGTAACAAATTTGTACATATATCAACTGACGAAGTATATGGAACGCTTGGAGAAGAAGGATATTTTACAGAAAATACACCAATAAATCCTAATAGTCCATATTCTGCATCAAAAGCAAGTTCAGATTTGATAGCAAGGGCATATTTTGAGACATTTAAGATGAATGTTACTGTTACTAATTGTTCTAATAACTATGGACCATACCAACATAATGAAAAGTTAATACCTCACATGATAAAGCTAGCATTAAATGATGAAAAATTACCAGTATATGGTAATGGAAAGAATATAAGAGATTGGCTATATGTAGAAGATCATTGTGAAGCAATAGATTTAGTATTCCATTCTGGAAGAGCAGGAGAAAGATACAATATTGGTGGACACAATGAGAAAAGAAATATTGATATAGTAAAACTTATATTAAAACATTTGCAAAAACCAGAAAGCTTAATAGAATTTGTAGAAGACAGAAAAGGACATGATTATAGATATGCAATAGACCCAAGCAAAATAAGAAATGAACTTGGATGGGAACCAAAAACTAAATTTGAAGACGGAATTGTAAAGACAATAGATTGGTATTTAGAAAATAAGAAATGGCTAAAATAATTATTTTAGTAATATAAGAAGCCGAAGAATCATAGTAAAAATATGTATATATATCTAAAAAAGGAGAATATGATGAAACAAGAAAACGACCAAAGCCTTGAGACTGTACACACACACACACACACACACACACACACACACACGGGTATGTTAATAGAAAAAGTATTTATGGAATAATAAAATTAATAATTTTTTTGTTAATTTTATTTATATGTTTTTTAGCTGTTAATAGAGTGCTAGAAAGAAAATATTCAAAAGAAAAATATGCAGATTTTTTCAATCAAAAAGAAGATTTTGATGTTCTAATATTTGGTAATAGTCATGCACTAAATGCTATTTCACCAATGCAATTATGGAATGATTATGGAATTATTTCATATAATATGGCAAATCATGCTGAACGAACAGCAACTACATATTACAATATTTTACTAGCTTGTGAAAAAAATACTCCCCAACTAGTAGTAGTAGATACCTTCATGGTTAAATCACAAGAAAAAGTATCTGAAAATCTTGTACATAATATGTTTGATACGTATCCAATATCATATAAAAAGTATCTAGCTGTAAAAGATTTGTTTGATAGTAAAGACTTACAAAATAATGAAATAGAGCATTTATTTAATTTTTCAATATATCATGCAAGATGGAATGAACTCATAAAATCTGACTTTAAAATCGGAAAAAAATATGAAAAAGGAGCAGAATCAAGAATTGAAGTGGCAAAGCCCAATAATGTAATTGATTTTAACTCTGCAAGTGTATATAATAAAGAAGAATCAATAAATATGCAATACTTAAGAAAAATAATAGAATATTGCAAAGAAAATAATATTCAAATTTTAGTGACAGATTTGCCATATCCTGCTAATAAAACTGAACAAATTTCAGAGTCGAAATATGTTCAAACTATATGCAATGAATATAACGTAAATTATATTAATTTTTTAGGAATGAATTTAGTAAACTATAATACAGATTGTGCTGATTCAGATTCACATTTAAATCCATCAGGAGCAAGAAAAGTAACAGACTATTTAGGAAAGTATATAATGGACATCTATAATATTCCAGATCAAAGGAACAATAATGCGTATAAATTCTGGTATGAAGATTATAACGAATATATAGACTTTAAAATTAACAACTTAAAAGGTAGTGAAAAATATTTAAATAATTATCTAATGTTATTATATGGAGAAGAAGATATAAAATATGAGATAACTATATCGGGTAAAAGAAAAATAGAAGAAGGAAGTACATTAAAGTATTTACTAGAAAATCTCAATAATAATTATAAAATAAACGATGATGCATTTAAAGAAAAAACAGATAAAACAATAAAAATTACAACTTATGATAATAGAGATGGAAAACTAATAAATACAGTTTGGTTTTAAAAGTAAATACAATAATAGGGGGAACAAAAAATGTTATTCAATTCATACAACTTTTTGATATTTTTTCCAATAGTGACATTAATATATTTCTTGATACCACAGAAGATAAGATATATATGGCTACTAATTGCAAGTTATTATTTTTACATGTGTTGGAATGCTAAATATGCATTAATATTGCTATTTTCAACAGCAGTAACTTATGCAAGTGGACTTCTTATTGCTAGAGCTAATGATAAGATAGAAGATGAAAAAAAGAGGACAAGATGGAAAAAGATATTTGTTGCACTAAGTTTTATTATAAATTTGTCAATTCTTTTCTTGTTTAAATATTTTGACTTTGCAGTAGAAAATATAAATAGAGTCTTAAATGCATTAAATATGCAACTACTAAACCCATCATTTGACGTAGTACTTCCAGTTGGAATTTCATTCTACATATTTCAAGCTCTAAGCTATACAGTAGATGTATATCGTAAAGATGTAAAAGCAGAAAAGAATTTCTTAAAATATGCACTATTTGTATCATTCTTTCCGCAACTTGTTGCAGGACCTATTGAAAGATCTAAGAATTTATTAAATCAGGTGCATGAGAAACACTATTTTGATGCTCAAAGAGTAAAAGATGGATTATTACTTATGATTTGGGGTGGATTCCAAAAGATAGTAATAGCAGATAGAGTTGCAATAGTAGTAGATACAGTGTTTAATAATTTTCCTAAATATGGTGGTATGTATGTGATCGTTGCAGCGATTCTTTTTGCATTTCAAATATATTGTGATTTTGCAGGATATTCAACTATTGCAATAGGAGCAGCTAAGGTTTTAGGATTTAATTTAATGGAGAACTTTAATTGCCCATATTATTCAATGTCTGTTGCAGAATTTTGGAGAAGATGGCATATATCACTTTCAAGTTGGTTTAAAGACTACTTGTATATACCTCTTGGAGGAAATAGAAAAGGAAAATTAAGAAAATACATAAATTTAATGATAGTATTTTTGGTAAGTCGGTTTATGGCATGGCGCAAAATGGTCTTTTGTTGTATGGGGAGCATTAAACCGGAATATTCCAAATAATAGGAGAAAGATTAAAAGGAATACGTGATTGGCTAGTGGAAAAAATGCATCTAAATAGGGAAGCCGCGAGCCATAAAATATTTAAGATAGTTACAACATTTGCATTAGTTGATTTTACATGGATATTCTTTAGAGCAAATAGGTTTAAAGATGCATTAAAGATGATTAAGAGTATATTCACAGTATACAACCCATGGATATTATTTGATGACAGTTTATATAAATTAGGACTTGGAAGAAAAGAATTTCAATTTATGATAATATCAATACTAATACTTCTTATAGCAGATTTTGTAAAATGGAAAGGCCATAGCGTAAGAGAATGGGTATATAAACAAGAAAGATGGTTTAGATGGGCTTTCTACATAGTGAGCATCCTAGTTGTATTAGTATTTGGAATATGGGGACCAGTATATAATGAAAGTTCATTTATATATTTTCAATTTTAAAAATAAAAATGAAGCAACAATGATAAAATATAAAAATAAAAGGAGAAAAAATGGAAAATAAAAGCACCCAAAATGCTATGACTGTTGTTACACATAAAAATACCAATAGAATTGAATACATAGATATAATGAAAGCAATAGGAATTATCCTTGTAATAGTAGGACATTGTCAGTATACGAGCCTTTCACTAGTTGAAATAATATGCTCATTTCACATGCCATTATTCTTTTTTGCTTATGGACTAGCAATAAGGCCAAAGAAAGAATACACAGAAGAAACATTCAAAGCATTTTTGGTTTCAAGAATACGTGGACTATTAGTTCCATATTTTATATGGGCTCTTATATGGTCTGACTTTACAGTTGGAAATATAATAAAAATATTTTATGGCTCTAATCAAACACTAGAACTTATTAACCCACATTTATGGTTTTTACCATGCATGTTTGTAGCATCTGTAATGTTTGAATTAATAAGATGGGGAACAAGTAAAATTAAGATAAATAAATACATAGTATATACACTTACTATTTTTATATGTATGGTTGCATGTGTCTTTATCCCAACTAAATATTTAGGCTATCCATTTGGAATAGATATAGCAATTTGTGCAACTATATTTATTGCGTTAGGCTATATTATAAAAGATGTAGCTGAAAAAATAAATAAAACGCATATTTTACTTATTATTATGATAATATCATGCCTAGGGCTTGCACTTTATAAATATAATATTCATCCAAGGTGGCGGTGGTGTAACTATGGCACAAGCAAAATACTATAATTTTGGAATATTCCTTATTACAGCAATATCAGGCTCGATATTTACAATGGCACTTTCTATGCTAATATCAAAGATAAACTTGGTAAAAGTAAAGAATATAATAAAATATATAGGGCAGCATACACTTACAATATTTGTAACGCATCAGTTTTTCTTGATAATAATGAGCGATATATTTTCAAAAATTAATATAAAAATACCAAATTATATATTAGTAATGATTACTACAATTGTTGCACTTTTAGGAGGACTTGCAATAGATAAAATTATCAAGTTAGATATTTGGAGAAAAGAAAAGGTAAATACATAAAACAAATCCCAAGAATGTTTGAATAAATATTTTAACATTCTTGGGATAATTTATTAAATTTATCTTTCTCTCAAAATACTTTTTATTCTTTCTACAATTATATTAATAGCAACTGTATTATGTCCGCCTCTAGGAACAATAATATCAGCATATTTTTTTGTCGGTTCAACAAATTCTTCATGCATAGGTTTAACAGTATTAACATATTGAGATATAACAGAATCAACATCACGTCCTCTTTTATATATATCACGCTGAAGTCTTCTAATAAATCTAATATCAGAATCAGCGTCAACAAATATTTTAATATCCATATTATCACGTAGCGCTTTATTTTCAAAAATTAAAATTCCTTCAACGATTATAACTTTATTTGGATAAACGGTAGTTGTAAAATCTTCCCTAGAATGGGTTACAAATGAATAATTAGGTCTTTCAATAGTTTTCCAATTTTTAAGCTCTTTGATATGTTCACAAAGCATATCAGTATCAAAAGCATTAGGATGGTCATAATTTAAAAGTTTTCTTTCTTCAAAAGATAAATCTTCATGTGCTTTGTAATAAAAGTCGTGGGAAAGCATAGTTATTTCATCTTGAAATTCATCCTTTATATTTTGTGCAAGGGTACTTTTCCCAGAAGCAGTACCACCAGCAATACCTATTACAACAGGCGTAGATAAATTATCCATAATAAATTACATCCTTTCTAGTGATTATTACAAAAATCATTTTTATTGTAGCACAAAATGTCGAAATATGCAAATAGGATCTTTAGTAAATTTTACAACAAAAGTTGACATCAAGTAAAAAGTATGCTATCATACTAATATAACCTATAAGTTATAAAAAGGAGAAAATTAATATGGGGTACAAATAATCTAAAGAAAGGAAGAACAATATGGCAAATACAGATAGAGCAGAATCAGTAATAGATACATTAAGAAAAAAGCTAGAAGAAGATAATGCATTTTTAAGTGATAGATGTAGAGATGAATTAGTTGAAATATTAAAGACAGAAAAGGCTGCTAACTCTTTTTCAGATAAACTCACAAAATATTTGCCACCATTTAGAGAAAACCCAACACCATTTCTAAATAGTAAAAAAATTTTTGAAAGACCAACATTAGATAAAGGATTAAAGGAAAAAAAGAAAGGTAAAAGTGACATATACTGTTATAAAGATAAAAAAAGTGGAAAGAATAATAATAACGTTAGATGCATATTTATTATGGAGGATGATATTTTATGCTTTCTTTTAGCATTTGTAGAAAAAAGCAAAAAAGATTATGAGAAGCCTCTAGAAGACGCAGTTAATATGTATAATGTTATATAAAGGAGAATGAAATGAGTATTAATTTGGAAAAGATTATATCTAAGAAAAAAGAAAAGATTAAATTTAATCAAGACACTTGGATAAATATGGAATACAATGATATTTTATATATTATATCTAAAACAGTTCGTGATTATAGAGAAGAACATGACTTAACTCAAGAAGAACTAGCATTCAAGCTTAATATATCACAACCAATGATTGGGAAGATAGAATCAGGTAAATATAATGCAACTGTAAAATTTTTAGTAAAAATGTGGAATAAACTTTCTACTAAAGACGAAAATTTTGCAGATAAATTACTTGGAAAGATATGTGATAGAGTAAATAATAATTATAGGTATAGTATAGAGATTAGATATGATTATGAAGATGTGTCAGAAGAATATAAAAACATATTATATCTAAAGTTTAAGAAAAAATATACAGCACAAACTATGTATTATAATGACTGTAAGGAAGAAAGACTAGCGTAATCATATTAAATAGGAGGACAAGTTATATGGAAGAAAATAAAATTAAAGAAGCAGATATACAGCTTATAGATAATTATGTTAAAGATAGTTATTTTAGAATACATAAAAAACCAGAAAAAAATAAATGTGAAATTCAAGTGGAATTAGAAATTAGAATGTCCGAGATAAAAAAGGTAAATGAGGACGGTCTAGGGGCAAGTATAATATTGATTCAAAATATAAATTTGATTAATAAAGAAAGCAAAGAACATGTAGTAGAATTGGGAGTTCAAATGCTTGGGCAGTTTAAAGGAAAAAATCTTAATGAAGAACAATTTATAGAGAGATTAAAATACAATGGAGCTCCGTTACTTTCTCAATTGATTAGAAGTTATATAATAACAATGACATCGGTAGGCGGAATAGAGCCAATAAGAATACCTATGATTAATTTTGTAGAAGTTTTTAAGAATGAAGCTGATAAATAAATTTAGATATTTATATTTTAAATACACCATAAAATGTTAAACAAAAAAGTTTGATATTTAATAGGTGTATTTTTTCATAAAATCACTTGGCAAAATATTGTCACTGTTATATAATTAAAAAAAACAAAAGGAGAAAAAAATGAAAATTGCAGTATTAATACCATGCTATAACGAAGAATTAACCATAGAAAAAGTTGTAAATGATTTTAAAAGAGAATTACCAGAAGCAGATATTTACGTGTATGACAACAATTCAAAAGATGCAACTGCAGAAAAAGCAGCAATTGCAGGAGCAATCGTAAGGAATGAATACAACCAAGGAAAAGGTAATGTCGTAAGGAGAATGTTTAGAGAAGTTGAAGCGGATATTTATGTACTAGTAGATGGAGATGATACATATCCAGCAGAAGATGTACATAAGCTAATTACTCCAATAATAGAAGGAAAGGCAGACATGACAACAGGAGATAGAATTTCTAATGGTACATATAAACACGAAAACAAAAGGAAATTTCATGACTTTGGAAATAACTTAGTTAAAAATGCAATTAATAGATTATTTAAGTGCAATCTAAAAGATATAATGACAGGATATAGAGCATTTAACAAAAGATTTGTAAAAAATATGCCAGTACTAAGTAAGGGCTTTGAAATAGAGACAGAAATAACCCTTTATGCATTAGATAAATTATTTATTATTAAAGAAATACCAGTTGCATATAGAAATAGGAAAAATGGAAGCAGTTCTAAACTAAATACAGTATCTGATGGCTTTAAAGTAATAAAAAAAATATTTAGCATGTATAAAGATTACAAGCCAAGAAGGTTTTTCTTCGTAATTGCACTATTTTTCGTGATTTTAGGATTAATATTTGGTATACCTGTTATAGTAGAATATTTTGAAACAAGATATATTGCAAAGCTTCCATCAGCTGTGCTTGCGACAGGACTTGTAACACTTGGAATAATTATAGGACAATGTGGTGTAATACTTGATACTATTGTAAAACAGCATAGAGAAAATTTTGAAAATAGGTTGCTTAGATATCAAGACATGGAGAATTTGAAAGAAATATTAAATAAAAAATAAAGAGGAAAAAATGAAAAGTAGTATAAAAGAAAAAATTAATTCTAACACTTGTATCAATATATTTATAGTTATAATATCATATCTTGCAACATATTTTATGCCATATATTATTTCTTTTAAAGATGAGCTTACATATACGAATAGTATTATAGCTGTAGTGGTATTTGCAGGATTTATATATTTATTAAAGAAAACTTTTGTAAAAGAGAATGCTGCAAAATTGAAAAATGTATATTCCCTAGGAATAATATTTTCTGCTTTTTTAGTCCTACGGGAATAGTGTTAAACGCCTAGGTGGGGTAGAGTTAAAAGATTTAGGCGTATACATTTCAATAATTTCATTTTCTTTCATAATAGATGGAATACTTGTCCAAATATACAAGCTTATTGAAGGATTCGAACAAAGAGAAGAAAAAGAAACCAAACTTTCAAATAGAATAAAAAATGAACTCTCAGGCGAGAAAAAATATATAGTAATATTTTTAATAATGCTCGCATTTTGGATACCAGTATTTCTAGCAGTATATCCAGGGTATTTTTCCTATGATGCAGCAAATCAGTGGGTGCAATATACATCAGGATATACTATGTCATGGCATCCTGTAGTACATACTATGATAATTGGATTTTTCTCACATACGTTGGCAGATATAATAGGTTCAGAAAATCTAGGTATAGCACTTTATATTATATTACAAATGATACTATGCTCAGCATGTTTTACATATTGCATATATTTTTTAGACAAATACAAAGTTTCAAGAGTAGTAAAAGGAATAGGACTTCTTTATTATACATTTTTCCCAGTAATAGTAATGTTTGTATTATGTTCAACTAGGGATACAATATTTACTGTAATGATACTGTTTAGCATTATATTTATGACAGAAGCGCTTATAGATAAAGAAAAATTTTTAAAATCCAAATTTTTGCAGTTTAGATTTATATTAGTGACATTTTTGGCATTGATATTTAGAAATAACGGGATATATGCATATATACCATTTTTTATAATATTTATACTTGCTTTTAGAAAAAAAGAAATACTAATTTCTATTACAATAATATTAGTACTATATGCAGAGGTAATAGGAACACTATATACTTTACTTGGAGTATATACAAGAACAACAGCAAAAGCAGAGGCATTTTCTGTTCCATTACAGCAAATAGCTAGAGTATATAATTACAATTATGAAAGTTTAACAGATGAAGAAAAAGAAAAAATATTCCTGTATACCACAGATGAACAACTTAAAGAGTATAGACCTGAAATATCAGATCCAATTAAATACAAAGTTGATTTGAAGAATATTGGATATATTGAATTCTTTAAATTGTGGTTAAAAATTGGTATTAAAAATCCACGGAATATATATAGATTCATTTTTAGCAAATACATTTGGGTATTGGTATCCTGACACGATTGTCAATGGATATAATGAAAAAAATGAGTATTATACTGATACATGCTATTTTGAAGCAGTGTGCGAGCATCCGGGAAATATGGAGAGCAAAATACCAATATTAAGAGATATATACTATAATATTTCAAGAGAAACAACAATTAACAAAATACCGATTATTTCTATGTTGTTCTCTCTAGGTGCTATGTTTTGGGGATTACTTTTATGTTTTTGGTATAACATGTATAAAAAAAGAAAAGCAATATTAGTAATATTAAGTTTAATATTTTTATTACAATTAACTGTAATACTAGGGCCAATAGTACTTGTAAGGTATGTACTTATACTATTCTTTGCATTCCCAATACTGTTAGCATTTTGCTTAAATGGGGATAAATTTAAATTAGAAAAGACAGAATAATATGGGATTACAATAAATCTAATACCAAAAATAAAGAGGAAGAAAATGAAAAAGATTATTGAACAAATAAAAGAAAAAAGTAAATCAAAAACATTTGTCAATATACTTATAGTTACAATATCATATCTTGCAACATATTTTATACCATATGTAATTTCGTTTAAGGAAGAACTTACATATTCAAATAGTATAATATCAGTTGTAGTATTTGTGGCATTTGTATGGTTACTTAAGAAAACATTCATAAAAGAAAATATAGATAAACTCAAAAATATATTTTCTCTAGGAATGATATTTTCCACATTTTTAGTTCTTCGGAAATAGTGTAAAGATATATGGAGGGGTTAATTTAAAAGACATTGGAATATACTTTGCAATATTCTCGATTTCATTTGTAATAGATGGCATACTTGTTCAAATATACAAATTTATAGAAAAATTTGAGCAAAAAAATGATAAGAAAAGTAAATTTGAGGATAAAATAAAATCAAAATTCTCAGGTAAGAAAAAATATATAGTAATATTTTTAATAATGCTCGTATTTTGGATACCAGTATTTTTAGCAGCATATCCAGGATATTTTTCATATGATGCAGCAGCTCAAGAGGGACAATATAGATTAGGATATATAATATCGTGGCATCCAGTAATGCATACTATACTAATAGGATTTTTTGTGCATACTATAGGAAATCTATTTGGTTCAGCCAATGTAGGTATAGCACTTTATATTATATTACAGATGATACTTTGTTCAGCATGTTTCACATATTGTATATATTTTCTAGATAAATACAAAGTATCAAGAATAATACAGAGAATAGGAATTCTATATTATACAATTTTCCCAGTAATAGTAATGTTCGTATTATGTTCTACAAGAGACACAATATTTACTATAATGGTTTTATTTAGCATAATGTTTATGACAGAGGCGCTTATAGATAAAGAAAAATTTGTAAACTCTAAGTTTCTACAGTTTAGATTTATATTAGTCACATTTTTAGCATTGATATTCAGGAATAATGGAATATATGCCTATGTACCATTTTTTATAATATTTATAATTGCATTTAGAAAAAAAGAAATATTAATTCCTACTTCAATAATATTGACACTATATGTAGGAATGGTAGGAGGAGTATATTCTTTGTTAGGAGTATATACAAGATTCACATCAAAGTCAGAAGCATTTTCAGTTCCATTACAGCAAATAGCTAGAGTATATAATTATAATTATGAAAGTTTAACAGAAGATGAAAAAGAAAAAATTCTCCTATATACATCAGATGAACAACTAAAAAAATATAATCCTAAATTATCAGATCCAATTAAAGATGAAGTTGATTTAAAGAATATTGGATATGTAGAATTTTTAAAATTATGGTTAGAAATAGGAATTAAAAATCCGCGGAATATATATAGATTCATTTTTAGCAAATACTTTAGGATATTGGTATCCTGATACGATTTTAAATGGATATAATCATAAAGATAATAAACAATATCAAACTGAAACATGTTATTTTGCTGCAAATTGTGAACAGCCAGTACATCAAGATAGTAAAATACCAATATTAAGGGATATATATTTTAATATATCAAGAGAAACAACGATAAACAAAATACCGATTATCTCTATGTTGTTTTCTCTTGGGGCAATGTTTTGGGGATTGCTTTTATGCTTTTGGTATAATATGTATAAAAAAAGAAAATCAATATTAGTTGTACTTAGTTTGATACTATTACTACAATTAACTGTAATACTAGGACCAACAGTGCTTGTAAGGTATGTGCTTATACTATTCTTTGCATTTCCACTAATATTAGCATTTTTATTAAATGGAGAAAAATTTAAATTAGAAAATATAAAATAAATACTTGTTTTAAATTTAAATATATGATATAAAATAATATAAATAAAGTCTTAAATGAAAGGCGGAGTTTTACATGTTTGATGAAGATAAGAAAACAATATTAATAGTAGATGATGAGCAATCAATTATAGATATACTAGTATATAATCTAAAGAAAGAAGGATATAATACACTTGAAGCAAATGATGGAGCACAAGCAGTAGAAATGGCATTAGAGTATAAACCAAATTTAATATTGCTTGATATAATGCTTCCTAAAATGGATGGATTAACAGCATGTAAAAAAATAAAAAATTCATTGAATGTACCAATTCTTATTCTTTCAGCTAAAGATGAGGAACTAGATAAAATTGTAGGACTTGAACTAGGTGCAGATGACTATATAACAAAACCATTTAGTGTAAGAGAATTAATGGCAAGAGTTAAAGCAAATTTAAGAAAATCAGATGCAGTATCTGTAGAAACAGATACTAAAGAAGAAAAAGAACAACATAAAATAGATGTTGGAGATTTGAGCTTAGATTTAGATAGATTTGAAGTAAGAGTAAGAGGAGAAAGAGTAGACTTAACGGTAAGAGAGTTTGAAGTGCTAAAATATTTAGCAACGCAACCAGGACAGATTGTTTCAAGAGAACTTTTACTTGAAAAAGTTTGGGGATACGAGTACTTTGGCGATATTAGGACAGTAGATGTTACAGTAAGAAGAATTAGAGAGAAAATAGAAGATGATACAACAAATCCAAAAATACTTGTAACTAAAAGAGGTGTCGGCTACTATATAGCAAGACCAGATTAAATAAAAAGTATTATAAAGGGTGCTAGAAAGGCACCCTTATTTAAGAGGTGGATATAATGTTAAGAAGCATACAAATAAAGATAGTCTTAATATTCTTGATACTTGGAGTAGTTATAATTTCAGCAATGGGATATATAAATTACATGAATCTACAAATGATGGTAGAACAGCCAATAAATAGTATACAGGAATATACAAGTATGATACAAAATTATCAAGAGCAGCTTAAAATAATCACGTTATATACAGTGTTTATTTTTACACTTATATGTGTTTTGGTAGGAATATTTGTAACTCAAAAAGTAATTGCACCAATAAGCAGATTGATAAATAATGCAAAGAAAATAACAGCAGGGGAAGAAATAGAAACAAAAGAGTTAGAACAGACTAAAAGTCAAAATGAAGTAGATGATTTGGTAAATGCTTTCTACATGATGACAAAAGAACTAAAAGAAAACTTAAATGAAGTTTCAAGAAAGAAGAATCAAATAGAAACGATACTTTTACATATGACAGATGGAATTATAGCGTTTAATATGGATGGAAAAATATCGCTAATTAATCCAGCTGCAACGAGGCTTTTAAGACTTATTCCAGAGGATGAAAATTTTGAAATAATTTTTAATAAACTTAATGTAGATGTTAATCTAGAGAAAATAATATATCTTGAAAATTGGACATCAACAGAAGAAAGAGTAACAATAGGAGATAATCATGTTCACATGTTTTTTGCTCCGCTTAAAAATGATGATGATACACCAGCAGGAGTAATGGTAGTAATACAGGATATAACAGAGCATGTAAAACTAGATAATATGAGAAAAGAATTTGTTGCAGATGTATCGCATGAATTAAAGACACCAATTACTTCAATAATGGGATATGCAGATACACTTCTTGAGGACGAATACGACCAAGAAACTCAACACAAATTCTTGTCAGTAATTGCAACAGAGGCAAGAAGGATGGCAAAATTAGTTACAGATTTACTTTCTCTTTCAAGATATGATAATGATGAAATAAAACAAGAAAAAACTCAGTTTGATTTAGGAGAACTTGTAAAGCAATGTCAAGATAAAGTACAAATTGAAATAGATAAGAAAAATCAAACAGTAGAATGTTTTGTAACGGCGAATGTACCAGAAGTTTTTGCAGATAAAGATGGAATAGAAAGAGTTGTACTTAATATTTTAACAAACAGTATAAAATACACTGGAGAAAATGGAAGTATAAAGATATATGTTGGATTTGTGTATAATGATGCGTATATCAAAATAATAGATAATGGTATAGGAATTCCAGAAGAAGACTTAAGTCGTATTTTTGATAGATTTTATAGAGTAGATAAAGCAAGAACAAGAGAAATGGGAGGAACTGGACTTCGGACTTTCTATTGCAAAAGAAATACTAGACAAGAACAATGGCAGTATTGATATAAAGAGTAAAAAAGGAGAGGGAACAGAAGTAGTAATAAAAATACCAACAAAAAAGTAGCTAAAAACCTTGATTTTGACACGTAAATTGTATATAATATAAATTACTTTGAAATTAAAATTCAGGAAGGAATGATAAAACTAATGACTACTGAAAAAAAAGAAAATTTAAAAGAAGTAATAGAATGGATAATTTGCATAATAATAGCAATTATACTTGCACTTGTTGTAAGACATTATATATTTACTCCAACAGTTGTAAAACAAGTCTCGATGAAACCTACAATGCAATCAGGAGATAGATTAATATTAGACAGATGGAGTATTACTAGAAAAAAAGATATTAAAAGAGGAGAAATAATAACATTTGAAGCTCCAAGTAACATAGAAATACCAGAACCAGAAGATGTTGACTTAAATAATCCTGTTGCAGTTTATGAAGATCAGCCAAGGAATCTTTTTTCTAAATTCATATACTATGTACTTGAATACAATAAGACAAGTTATATTAAAAGAGTAATAGGTATTTCAGGAGATAGAATAAAAATTGAAGGTGGAAAAGTATACGTAAATGATGAACAACTAGAAGAAAGCTATTTAACATATAATTTATACACAGATAGTAGGGTATATTATGATATAACTGTACCTGATGGATATATCTATGTAATGGGTGACAATAGAACAGACAGCGTAGATAGTAGGGTATTTGGTTGTATACCTATAGATAAAGTAGAAAGTAAAGTATTGATGAGGTTTTGGCCATTTAATAAATTTGGAAAAGTATAAAATTTGCAAATTAGAAAGGAAATTTAACGAAGTTGAAAAATACACAGATAGAAGATTTGCTAAAAAACACAATTAAGCTAAAAAAAATAGTAAATGGATATATGTTTTCTGGAAGTGGTATTACTAGAAATTATGAATATGCAAAAAAATTTGCGAAAATGATACTATGCCTTGATGCAAAAGATGATGCTTGTAACAAGTGTAAATCGTGTATAATGTTTGATGATAATAATCATTCTGACTATTACGAAATAAATAAAGAAAACACAGAAAGTATAAAAATAGATGAAATAAGAGAGATGCAAGAAAAAATATACGAAAAACCTATAACCTCAAGTAAGAAGGTATATGTTATAAATAATGCAGAAAAGATGACAGTAGAAGCACAGAACTGTTTGCTTAAAACTCTAGAAGAACCACCTGAATTTGTATCTATAATACTTGTTTCAAATAATGATAACAATTTACTTACAACCATAAAATCAAGATGCACAAAGATTGCATTTACTGAAGAAGATAAAAAAGAATTAACAGAAGAGTCAAAAGAAAGATATGAAACATTAGAAAAAATTTTTGGACATGTAGAGGAGTACTTAAGCATAGATTTGCTAAATAAATTAGATATATTATACAAAGATAAAGATAATATTTTAGAAAATCTAGATTTTATAAATATGATTCTAATAGAAAAAGCAAGACATAATGAAAAATATCTAGATTATATAGATTATGTCGAAGAAACTAAAGCCAAGCTAAAATTAAATAGTAATTATGATATGTGCATAGATAATCTTATATTAAAGATTTGGGAATAGGAGGAATAATTTGAAAACAATAGTAGGAATTAGGATAAAAAAGCCAGGAAAAGTATATTACTTTGACCCAGGAAAATATAGATATAATGTTGGTGATCATGTTATTGTTGAAACATCACTTGGAGAAGAATATGCGGAAGTTGTTATACCTAATAAAGAGGTTTCAGAAGACAAGATTGTAGCACCACTAAAGCCAATAAAAAGAAAAGTTACAGAAAAGGATAGAAAGCATTATGAGGATAATAAGAGAAAAGAAAAAGAGGCTTTTGGAATTGCTATAAAAAACATCAAAAAGCATAAATTAGACATGAATTTAGTAGATGTAGAATATAAATTTGATAATAGTAAGATATTGTTCTATTTTACAGCTGATGGAAGGATAGATTTTAGAGATCTTGTAAAAGATTTAGCAGCTATATTTAAAAAGAGGATTGAATTAAGACAAATTGGTATTAGGGACGAGATAAAGAGAATTGGTGGAAATGGAATTTGTGGAAGAGAACTTTGTTGCTGTTCACACCTTTCAAATTTTGAAACAGTATCTATAAAAATGGCAAAAGAGCAAAATTTATCACTTACACCTTCTAAAATATCAGGCGCATGTGGTAGACTTATGTGCTGCTTGAAATATGAACAAGAAGTATATGAAGAAAAACTAAAAAGACTTCCTAAAGTTGGAGCTATTGTTAAAACAGAAGAAGGAGAGGGAGTAGTAGAAAGCGTCGAAACATTAAGAGAAATTGTAAGAGTAAAGATTGAAGATAAAGATGATAACATTAAATACAAAAAATTTCCAGTAGAAGATATCGTTATAATAAAAGATGTAGAAACAGAAGATGATGATACGCAAGTTGAAGATAACGAATTAAAAGAATTAGAAAAACTTGAAGAATTAGACAAACAAGATATGAATAATTAAATGAAATTGAAAGGTGGTGAAATGTAAATGGCATATAAAATAACAGATAAATGTATAAGCTGTGGAGCATGTGCTGCTTCTTGTCCAGTTGAGTGTATTTCACAAGGTGATGAAAGATTTGTAATTAACCCAGATTTATGTATAGGATGCGGAACTTGCGCAGGTGTTTGCCCAGTTGGAGCTCCTGAAGCTGAATAATTAAAAAAGTATAATGTTTTATTTTATTAAACATTATACTTTTTTTTGTTATTGATATCATAGAAAGATTGTGATATACTTCGTTTTGGAGGTAAATAAAATGGCAGTATACGAATACAAAACACATATAAAATATAGCGATATAAGCGAAAATAATGAATTATCAGACAAAGGTCTATTAAATATATTATCAGAAGCAGCAGGAGTACACTCAGCAGCAGTTGGCTATGGCTTAAATGACATAGAACAAACAAAAGTCTCTTGGATGCTTTTATTTTGGAAACTTAAATTCTTCAAAAGACCACGTTGGAATACAGAATTAACAGTAAAAACATGGCCAAGGAAATTCGAGAAAGTGTCATCTTGGCGTGACTTTGAAGTGTTTGATGAGCTGGGAAAACAGGTTGCAATAGCTAGCACAGAGTGGGTATTGATAGATAATGTAAAGCAAAGCATAGGAAGAGTTACAGAAGAATTAGCAAATAGATATGGAATAGTAGAAAAAGACGCATTCGAAGAAAAATTTGAAGGGAAAATAAAGGAACCGGAGAATAAAGTTAAGGTATATGAATATACAGCTAAAAGAAGAGACATAGATGTAAATCATCATGTAAATAATGGCGTATATTTAGAGCTTGCTTATGATGCTTTACCAGAAAGCGCCGACGTAAATTTTGATAACTTAGAAATACAATATAAAAAGCAAATTAAATTAGGAGATACAGTAGCATTATTCTATTCAAAAGAAGATAATGTACATACAGTATGCATAAAAAGTCAGGATGAAAAAACATTACATGCTATTTTAAAATTTTATTAAATAAAAGCTTTATGATTGACTTTAAATTTTTTTAATAATATACTTAAAATTATAAAAAGGAGGTAATGTCATGATAGAAATAAGATGGCATGGTAGAGGAGGACAAGGAGCAAAGACAGCTTCATTGTTACTTGCGGATGCAGCATTTAACACGGGTAAATACATTCAAGGCTTTCCTGAATATGGACCAGAAAGAATGGGAGCTCCAATTACTGCATATAACAGAATTAGTACAGAACCAATAACTATACACAGTAACATATATGAACCAGACTATGTAGTAGTTGTAGATGATACATTACTTGATTCTGTTGATGTTACATCAGGTTTAAAGAAAGAAGGAGCAATAGTTATTAACACAACAAAAGATGCAGATTATATCAAATCTAGACTTAAAAATTATGAGGGAGAAGTTTATACTATTGATGCTAGAAAAGTGTCAATGGAAACTTTAGGAAAATATTTTCCAAATACACCAATGCTTGCAGCAATAGTAAAGGTAAGCAAAATAATGACAGATGAAGAATTATTAAGTGATATGGAAGGTTCTTTCAAGCATAAGTTTGCTAAAAAACCAGAAGTAATTGAAGGAAATATGAATGCTTTAAAAATGGCATTAAACGAAGTAAAAAAGATATAATCCCTTAATATGAAAGGAATGAATGATATGAAGATAACACCAAATACACCAGCAGAAAAAATGACAATTGCTGGTAACATATATGATGCAGGAAATTCATTAGAATTTAAAACAGGTGACTGGAGATCACAAAAACCAGTATATCTTGTAGAAAAATGCAAACAATGTGGGCTATGTTTCCCAGTTTGTCCAGATGATGCAATTCCTGTAAATAAAGAACAAAAAAGAGAAGACTTTAATTATGACTATTGCAAAGGATGCGGAGTTTGTGCAAAAGTATGTCC
Organism: uncultured Clostridia bacterium; assembly: GCA_947629105.1. Taxonomy (GTDB): domain Bacteria; phylum Bacillota; class Clostridia; order TANB77; family CAG-508; genus JAAWPK01. The sequence goes on from CANRCJ010000003.1 coordinate 35,618, forward strand.
TTTTGGAGCAATAGAGATGAAATAAAAAGGAGGAAAAAATAATGTCAATAAGAGAACGTTTAAGCGGAAATGAAGCAGCAGCAACAGCTATGAAACAAATTAACCCAGACGTAGTTGCAGCATTTCCTATAACACCTTCTACTGAGATACCACAATATTTCTCAACATTTGTAAGTAATGGAACAGTTGATACAGAATTTGTAGCAGTAGAAAGTGAACACAGTGCAATGAGTGCATGTATCGGAGCAGAAGCAGCCGGAGCAAGAGCAATGACTGCAACATCAGCAAATGGATTATCATTAATGTGGGAAATGATATATATAGCATCAAGCTTGAGATTACCAATAGTAATGTCACTTGTAAATCGTGCAGTATCAGGACCATTAAACATACATAATGACCATTCAGATGCAATGGGAGTAAGGGATAGCGGTTGGATAATGCTATTTTCAGAGAATAACCAAGAGGCCTACGATAATCTACTTATGGCTCACAGAATAGCAGAGCACAAAGATGTATTGTTACCACTTATGG
>CANRCJ010000004.1 GCA_947629105.1 uncultured Clostridia bacterium
CACTCCATTTACAGCTGCATATATTGCTGTTAAAGGTGACCCTATTGCTGACCTTCAAGAGGACTTAGCTGCTGAACAAAAAGCTCGTGCAACTTATGAAAAATTAATTGATTTATGTAGAGATCATCCTGATGTTATTGAACCTCTTAAATTCTTAAGACAAAGAGAAATTGTTCACTTCCAAAGATTTGGTGAAGCTCTAAGAGGTGTTCAAGATAAACTTGCAACAAGAAAATACTATATGGATAGCAACAACCCAATATTTACTAACAATCAAAATAATTCATCTATGAACAATATGGGTAACATGAACATGAATTACAATAATAACAACAACAGCGGTTGCGGTTGTGGAAGATAATTTAAAAAATGCGCCCTTGTATTTAAGGGTGCATTTTTTATTTTATTAATTGATCCTATGCTGTTTCTTCATCAACTTTTATAGCTGGTTTTCCATCATAATATCCACAATTTGAACATGCTCTATGTGGTAATACTGGTTCATGACAATGTGAGCAAGTAGCAATATTTGGTTTTTCTACTTTCCATGTAGATCTTTTTAAATGTGTTCTTGCTTTTGACCATCTTCTTTTTGGTTGTGCCATTTCTAAATTACCTCCTTTTTGTAACAACTATCTATGTGTTTTTATTAATTTCCATTCATATTTTAGTATTATACTAGAAAAATGTTCATTTGTCAATATCTATTCTATATTTTTTGGTAAACTTTTTGTTAAATTTCTACAATACCACCTATTACTTTGCTATGTTCACGCTTTGGAAGGATTTGTGCACCACCTGCAAGTATTACTCTATCACCCTTTTTTAGTGCTCCATCTTTTTCTAACTTTTCTAACCCAACCTCTATTAAATCGTTTATTGATTCTTGTTTTGGTAATAATACTGGGAAAACGTTCCAAATCAATGCAAGTTGATTATATGTTTTTTCATTAGATGTAACTGCATATACAGGACATTTGATTCCAAGTCCTGATAAATATCTAGCTGTATCTCCTGTGTTAGTATATGCAACAACAGCTTTAGCATTTACTTTTTTAGCCATTCTACATACTGTGTAATTTATGTTGTATTCTAGGTCATCTGTTTCAAGTTTTTGATATTTGCTATTAAATCTTTCCCAATATTTTATCTGTTTTTCGATTGTTTCTGCAATTTCAACCATTGCGTGTACACATTCTACTGGATATTCTCCTGTTGCACATTCTCCTGAAAGCATTATTGCACCTGTTCTATCATATATAGCATTTGCAACGTCGCTTACTTCTGCTCTTGTTGGTCTTGGGCTATGTGTCATAGATTCAAGCATTTGTGTTGCTGTTATTACTGCTTTTCCTTTTCTATTACACATTTTAATTATATCTTTTTGTGCTACTGGAACTTCATGGAAAGGTATTTCTACTCCTAAATCTCCTCTTGCAATCATTATTCCTGCGCAATTTTCCATTATTTCTTCAATATTATCAAGTCCTTCTTGATTTTCTATCTTGCATATAATCTTTATATCTTTTCCGCCATTTTCATCTAGTACTTTTCTTATTGCTAATACATCCTCTTTGTTTCTTACAAAAGATCCTGCAACATAGTCAAATCCAACTCTTGCTCCATCTTTTAAGTCTTGTATATCTTTATCTTTAAGTGCTGGTAAATTTACATGTATTCCTGGGATATTTACGCTCTTTCTATTTCCTAGTTTTCCTCCATTTATAACTTTACAAACTATATCTTTTCCTTTTATTTCTACAACGTCTAATTCTATTAAACCATCATCTATTAATATTGCTGTTCCAACTTCAACATCTTCATAAAGTTTTTTATATGTTATAGAAACTTTAGTAGAATCTCCTTCTATATCATCATTTACAAGTGTAAATGTTTCTCCCTTAACTAATTCTACTGGAGCATTTGCAAGCATTCCAGTTCTTATTTCTGGTCCTTGCATGTCAAGTAATAATGCAACTGGTTTTTCTACTTGTTTTCTTGCTTCAAAAAATTTTTCAATTTTACTTTTTTGTTCTGGATAGCTTCCGTGTGAGAAGTTTATTCTTACGACATCCATACCAGCATTCATTAATTCAACTAGTCTGTCTTCACTAGCAGGTCCTATTGTACATACAATTTTTGTCTTTCTTAAATATTCGTTCATTTTTATTCCTTCCCTCTCTTAAAAAAATTCTTATATAGTATAACATATTTTAAATATTTTGTATACTTTTTTATTCTATTTTGCTATAGTTTTTGATATTATAATTTAATTTATTCATATTTACTTGTCATTTCATTTTATTTTACATATAATAATAATGTTAATAGGAACATATAATTATATGTCTTATATAAAATAATTTAATTAACATTTTTTAAAATGTTTTTTGGAGGTAAATATGAAAACTCCTTTATTTACTGGCTGTGGTACAGCTATCGCAACACCTTTTACTAAAGACCGGTGTTAATTTTGAAGAGTTTAAGAAGCTCATTGAATTTCAGATTTCAGAAGGAATTGATGCAATTATTGTATGCGGAACAACTGGAGAATCTGCGACAATGTCTTCGGACGAAAAAAAGGAAGTTATTAAATTTGCAGTTGACGTTGCTAAAAAAAGAGTTCCTATTATTGCAGGAACTGGCTCAAATAATACTTATCAAGCAATAGAAATGTCAAAGTACGCAGAAAGTATTGGTGCAGATGGACTATTGGTTGTAACACCTTATTATAATAAAGCAACTCAAAATGGTCTTATAGAGCATTACAAGGCTATCGCAAATAGCGTTACAATACCAATTATCGTTTATAGTGTTGCTTCTAGAACAGGTGTTAACATTCTCCCTGAGACATGTTTAGAACTTTCAAAAATTCCAAATATTGTTGCAATAAAAGAGGCAAGTCGGTAATCTTTCACAAATTGCAAGCATTGCTCATCTTTGCAAAGATAACCTAATTATTTATAGCGGAAATGATGACCAAACTTTACCTATTCTTTCACTCGGTGGACTTGGCGTAATATCTGTTTTGTCTAATATTGCTCCAAAGAAAACTTCAAGAATGGTTCACGATTTTCTAGATGGTAATATTGAAGCTGCAAGGAAATTTCAATTAGACAGTATTCCTTTAATCAATGCTTTGTTTTCGGAAGTTAATCCTATTCCTGTTAAGGAAGCATTAAATATAATGGGATACGACTTTGGTATTCCTCGCCTTCCTTTAACAAGACTAACTGAGAAAAATAGAGACGTACTTATTAAAGCTATGAAATCATTGGACATATAATTTGAGAAAAAAAAAGAAAAATGTTTTATTTCTAAGAAATAAAACATTTTTTCTTTTTATCCTAGTCCATATGCTGATAGTAAGAATCCTCCCATGTAAACCTCGATACAAGGTGCAAGTACTACTAATACGAAGAATATTAATACTATACCTACTATACCATATACTAACTGTGGCAATACTTTTATTATCTTATTCAATAGATTGTTTATATCAATGTCCATATATTCTACTAGTTTTTCCATCATTTCTGCTAAGTCTGTATTCATACCTATTTTTAACATTTCTGTCATCATTGGTGTTGCAAGTTTTGAATTTTCAAATGGCTCTATCCAAGATTCTCCTATGATTATATTATTTAAAGATGACTCAACCATTGACAAGAACACAGTATTTCTTGTAATATTTTTAGCTACATCTAATGATTCCTGTATTCTCATTCCGTTGTTTAAGTTAAGAAGCATTGCTCTTATTAGTCTTGAGAAATCTATTGCAAATATTAGTTGTCCAAATATAGGCATTGTATATTTAAATTTATCAAAATTATATTTTCCCTTTGGTGTTCTTATATAGCTAACTACTCCTATTACTATTCCAGCAATAATTATTGTTGGTATATACCAGTAAGTCAAAAGCGTGTTGATAACATTAGAAAACCATATACTAATTGGTGGAAGCGTTGCTGTAGATCCAACTGTATCATACAAGTTTTGAATTGCTGGAAGTGCAACAAGTGTACCTATTAATAACATTACTATCAAAAGAACAAATTGTATTATATTTGGTATTAAAATATTTCTTATTTTTCTATTTAAAGAGTCCGAATCTTCTAGATATTTTACAGCTTGTTCTAGTGCACTTGTTAAGTTACCTGATAATTCTCCAACCTTTATCATGTTTACATACAAGTATGGAAATACATTATCATAATATTCCATTGTAGTATATATTGGCTCTCCGGCTTCTACACCAGCGAGAATATCTTCTAATATTCCTCTAAGTGAATAATTATCCGTGCTTTGTATTATTGTATTTAATGCATGAATATTATTAAAGTTTGCTTTTTTTAATAAGTAAAAGTTTTGTGTAAATACTATAACATCTCTTGGTTTTATAATTTCTGATTTTGTTATACTATAATAAATTTTTTCGAAATACGTTTTTTTGGTCTTATCTTTATTTGATGTTAGATTTCCACTATCCATTCCATCTACATAACTGCCACCACTCGCAATATTTTTTCTTGTTGTAGGCATTTTCTTTTTTTTAAACGTATCCTTAATATCAATAGGTGTTAAATTGTTTCTTCTGAGTCTGTCTATAACTGACTGCTTGTCTTTTTCTTCTATCGTGTTTGTTACAACTACACCATTACTTGTTAAAGCTTTATATTTGTATATAGGCATTTTAGATTAACCTCCTTTGCCTTTTAATGTTTACCTTGTTTTATTTTTAACTGCATGATTGTCCTATTTAAAACATCTACATTTCTATCTTCTATTTGCTCCTTTGCTTGGTCTAATGTTATTCTATCTTCTACAAATAATTTTGCTAAAGAGTTTATTAGACTAATATTTCCTTTATCTAATGAGCTTTGCATAGCATCTTCTAATTCAGATATTCCTAGTTTTTCTTTTCTTATAAGTCCAGAAATTACTTTATCTACTACCATTACTTCTGGAATTAATACTAATTTATCATTTACCCCTCTTATTAACCTCTGTGATACTACTAATTTAAGCAAAGAAGATAATAAATATTTAACACTAACTTGATCTTTGATATCATAGAAATTTATTATTCTATCTACTGTCTCTGCACATGATTTTGTATGAAGTGTTCCTATTACTAAGTGTCCTGTTTCTGCTGTTTCAATTGCTGCATCCATTGTTTCTCTATCTCTAATCTCTCCTATTACGACAATATCACAATCTTCTCTTAATGAATTCTTTACTCCGTCACTAAATGATACGCAGTCTTTTCCTGGTCCTACTTCTTTTTGTAATATTACTGATTTTTTTGATTTGTGTCTATATTCTACTGGATTTTCTAATGTGATTATTTTTTTATTTGATGTTTCGTTTATTTCATTTACTAAAGCATTTAATGTTGTTGATTTTCCTGAATTGATTTTACCTGTAACTAGTATCAAGCCTTGTGGTTGATTTGTCATTTTTCTTACAACATCAGGTATTCCTAAATCCTCATATTTAGGAAGTTCATCTTTAATAAGTCTTAATGTAAACGTAGGAACATAATCAACTGATGCAATATTTACTCTTAATCTTATTTTTTCATAGTCAAATGACATGTCTATTCTTCTTGTTCTATTAAACATATTGTCTTTATGAATATTTCCTCTAATGAAATAATCATATATTTCAGACATATCCTCCTCTGTAAGTACTTCTGTATCACTAACTTCTACTAATTGTTTTAAAACTCTTAACATTGGTTTTAAACCACATATTAAATGTACATCTGATGCGTCTTTTTCTATTGCTTCATCTAAAATTTTCTCTATATGAACCATAGTTCTACCTCCATTTTTTAATATATATGTAGTTTCTTATCTATTTCGTCTAAATTTGTATATCCATCTATTACTTTTTGAATTCCGTCTACTAAAAGTGGTCTATGGCCATTTTTTAATGCTTGTTCACTGATTTTTAGTGTAGATTCATCTTGGCTAATTAACTCTTTTATTTTATCATCAAGTATTAAGACTTCAAATATTCCTATTCTTTCATAATATCCTACACCATTACATTTTTCACAACCTATTGCGTCATAGGTTTTTTTGCCTTCCAAGTCAAATTTGGTTTTATATTTTTCTTCTACTGAATGAATGAAGTCTAATTCTTCTTTTGTAAAATCTCTTTCTCTAGCACAATCTTTGCATAATCTTCTTACTAATCTTTGTGATACAGTTGTTGAAACTGTACTTGCTATATCATAGTTTGATATACCCATTTTTCTTAGTCTTGTTATTACTTCAACCGCATTAATTGTATGCATTGTTGTTAATACATAGTGTCCAGTTTGTCCTGCTTGCATAACTATTTCTGCTGTTTCTCTATCCCTTACTTCTCCAACTAGTATAATATCAGGGTCTTGTCTTAAAACTGTTCTTAAAGAATCTATAAATGTTGTTTTTGAATCTATTTCTATTTGATTAAGTCCAGGTATTCTTATTTCTACTGGTTCTTCAATTGTTGTAATATTTATTTCTGGTCTATTTAATAATTGTATTATACTGTATAGTGTTGTTGTTTTACCTTCTCCAGTTGGAGCTGCAACTATTGTTACACTATTTTTTTGATCGAATGATTCTTTAATTAGCTTTTCATTATTTGGAAAACCTAATTCATATATTTCTCTTACATTGTCATTCTTCTTTAGTAATCTTAATACAAACTTCTCACCATATACATTTTTTTGTGATGATACACGAATGTTATATGATGGATATAATATTATTCTACCATCTTGTGATTCTTGTTTTTCTTGATGCATGTTAGATATTGCTTTTAATCTTCCTATTAGTTGTGGTTGTTTTTCTTTTGCAATTTCAGCAACATCAAACAACTGTCCATCTATTCTATAACGTACTCTTACCTTATTTTCCATTGGTTCAAAGTGAATATCACTTGCTCTTTTCTCCATGGCTGTCTTAATTATGCTATCAACCATTACTGTTATATCAGAATCAATATTAAGTTTTTCTGTAACTCTGCCTCCTAGGCTATTTAAAACTGTATCAATGTTAGATTTAAATGTAATGAATGGATCCATTACTAGGCCCCTATTTAATAGTAAAAGTCTTACTGTATCTACAGCCTTTCTGTTTGTCATGTCAGAGAAACATACTTTAGCTCTATTATCTTCAACATCAAATAATACAGCATTATTTTGTCTTAAAACATCTAAAGAAATATATTCATCTACTTTAACTTCTACATCATGTGGAGTTAAAAGCATTGTTTTTTCTCCGAATATTTCACCCATTGCTTGAATTAATTGATAATCATCACATAATTGTAATTCGTGTATAATATCCCCAAGTTTTTCTTTAGGATGAGTTTTTTGATAATCTAATGCAGTCTCTATTTGTTCTTCTCTAACAATCCCTCTTCTTACAAGTTCAATTCCTATTGGTTGTCTCTTTTTTACATCCATTATATTTTCCTCCTATCTTTTGTTATTATTAGACATTTTTAAAATTCTATTTCAATTTCTTTATCTTCTACACCAAATTTTTCTACAACATATTGTGTATCCTTTTCATATTCTCCGATTAATAAATGTACATCTATTACTTTTGTTAATCTGTCATACGAAATTTTTGAATCATATACTTTATCGCATATTTTGACTTTATCTCTATATAAGCTTTCGTTTTGTATTGTATATTGTATATGAACTGTTTCTGTATTTGTTACATCTATTCTATCATCTTCAATTTTTTTATCATTATCTATCTCTTTTTCATACGACAAAACTATAAAATCATCACCAATGTCAGTAACCTTTACATTTCTTTTCTTTATGTCATTTATAAAATACATGTTGAACTTTGAAAAAGCAAGTGCATTTTCTGAATCTTCATCATATTCGTCTATATTTTTATAGAAAGATGCAGTAACTGTTGACATTCCAATAATTACAAACATAATTAGAATAACATATATGATTAATGTTATCATTGTAATACCTTTATCACTTTTCATGCTTTCCTCCGTTTTGTTAATTATTTACAACTTTTAATCTTTGAAGTTCGATTGTTTCTTCTTGCTTTCGTGAAACTTTATAATTGATAACTAGAGTAATTATTTTTATTTTCTTTCCATCTTTATAACCTTCTATTTTTACTGAAATATCATAGGTTCCAATCTTAGCTTTCACGGTGTCTGCTGTAACTTCTGTAACTTCAAGTGTAGGCAACGAATCTATTTGAAGTAAATTTTCTGATGGTTCTACTTGGCTAAAACTTTCTGCACCTATGTGTTCAAAAATATCAACGGCATAATTTAGTGCAACTGCTGTTCTTTTTGCCTCTGCAGACGATAGATATACATTATATGAATATGAAGCCATTATTGTTGTGAATATTAATATTATCATTAAAGCGATTGTAACGTCTATCGCTGTGAAACCATTTTTATTTTTTAAATCTATTTTCATTATATCACCCAACTACTTAAGAGATTTAAAACTATGATTACCAAAATGTTGGATACACATAAGTGAAAGCCAACAGGTATATTCTTCTTTTCTTTTCCTTTTATTTTTCCACATATCAATTCTATTATAATCCAAATTAATGTTAAAAATACTGTTATATAGAAGATAAAAGTTCCTGAAAATATAATCATATATAGTGAAAGCATAATCAATTCTATAGTATAACTTTGACGCAAATACATTTTTAAATGTATTATATCAAAAGTTAATATTATAATTGTTGATACTAAATACATGATATATGTTTGTATATCCATGCCTTTTTGTATACATACATATGTCATGTAGGCTAAAGATACAACCATTCCAAATAATAAGACAGATTTTTGTATTGTTATATTTTCCTTATCTATTCCAGCAATAATAATCAGACTTGACATATAAAGTACAAACAAGAAAAAATAGATTATCATATTAATATTTAAAATAAATAAATGTATTTTAATTGAATAAGCAAATAATAAAAATACTAATCCTGATAATACTTCTAATAAAAGATATCTTATTCTTATTTTCTGTCCACAGTAGGCACATTTACCACCTAATGCTATATAACTTATTATAGGAATTAAATCTTTAAATTTTAATTTTTCTTTACAATTTGGACAAAATGAGTGTTTATAAACAATATTTTCTCCTAATGGTATTCTATATATGGCTAATGTGTAAAAACTTCCAAAAAAAGTTCCCATTATAAATATTAGTCCATATATAATTGCTTCCATTAAATTTCACCCCTTTATCCTTCTGTTTTTTAAAATTATAGGCATATACATATAAAATGTATATGCCTAAGTTGTACTCTCGGCCAATTTTCAACTTATTTATAAAGTTTACTCTGCACCTTTGCTAGCCATTAATGATTTAATTTCAGAAATAACACTACTCATATAGCTTTCTGTATTTTGCATTATTTCATTTTCAAGTTGTGCAGCATTTGAATAGTCATAAGCACCATTTACAGCATAACCCATTATTCCAGATTGATATGCTGCTGATATTGAAATAGCTGCAAGTATAACTAGAACAATAATTGTTATTATTAATGCCATAAGTGTAATACCTTTTTCTTGTCTTAACATAAAACATTCCTCCTTAAAAAATTTTTATATATTTAATTTAATAAATATAACTAAAGTTATTTTGTGCCTGTGTTGCCATAGAAAGTATTTGTACTTGTATTATTTGTTTGTGTATCACCATTAGTTGAATCAGTATTAGTTACATTATTTTCATCATTTGATTTAGGAGTTGATGTGTCATAAGTTGAAAATGGATTTGCTTTTCCTTTTGTGTAGTCCTTAGTTCTTTCGTAGTTCTTTAATTCACCAGATGTGAGTTCATATGTTACTAATACCTTGTCATCTTCTGTAATCCTTTCATTTATTTCTGTCTTTACTTCTTCAGATATTGTGTATGTTGGTACATTAGGCACTGTTTTATTTGATGGGATAAAGTTATAAAATATTATACCCAAAGCAAGTATTATTGCTAATAATAATAAAAGCATAATTATTATTTCTTTTATTATTGACTTAACCATACTGTTTCCTCCTTCTGTTTGTCTTAATCTTCTGTTGTACTGTAATTATTCATGTCATCTACTGTTGTGTTTTGGTTATTATCAAGAGTTTGTGTATCTGTTTGATCATCTAATTGTTGATTATTATTTACATTTTCATTTGTGTTATCATTTGTATTTTGGCTGTCATTTGTATCTTCATCTGTATTTTCTTCTTCTTTAGGTAAAGCTCCTGCTGATATTAATGAATCTTTGTTTATTGCTACATTCTTTATACTGAATGATGCTTGTAATTGTTCTTCAGAATATTGTGTCATTGTGAAATCTTCAATTCTAAATCCTAATTTTGTGTCTTTTTCAATAGCATATATAAATTCAGATATTGGTAGATATTGTCCATATGCTAGAATTGATAGATTATATAATCCTTCAACTGTTCCATAAGAAACATTAAGTTGAATAGTTACATTATTCTTTTTAGCATATAATCCTATCTTTGTCCACAAATAACTTATATCATATTGTTCTTCTTGATTTGCATTTTTTATTTCTTCATCTGTTGTATATGTTGTTGCATCATTATATCTCTTTTTAGTATCTTGTAATGTTGCTAAGCTTGAGTCTAAATCTAATTTTGCTGTTTCATATGATGTATCAGTTGACTCTTTTAATTTTGTTAATTCTGTTTCTAAGTTTTGGTTATTTGCAACTATTTGTCTAACTGATGCTATACTTATATTTCCTATGTGTAATCCTGAAGTTGCCATTAGTATGAATATAGCAGCTAAAGCGACTATGATAATTGATATTAAAACTTTTCTCATGGCAATTCTCCTTCTATAACAACTGTAACAACATTATCTTGTTTTTGTGAAAAGTCAGATACTACATTAGTAAGTATTCCATCAAGTTTTAATTTGTCTTTAAATATACCTAGTGAAGGATAGCTATCTGATTGTGCTACGATTGTTATTCTTGTTCCTGTATTTACAATTGAAGTTAATTGTACATTTACTGGTATTACATACATTATTTCATTTAATAATGTAGGAATTGCATATTGAAATTTTTTGTCTTCTGTATGTGCTTCATTTTGTTGTTCCAAATTTGTCATTAGTGTTGTATATTCTTGTGTTTTTTTATCCAATTTATTCTTATCAGATGTCATTTCTGTTAATTGCTTTTGTAAGTTTGTTTTTGTCACTTCTATTTCTCTTGTTTTTGCTTCAGCTTGTGTTGTAATTATACTTGCGAAAGATCCATATACTATTGCTAGCATTAATACACCAACAGCTGTTCTAATCATTCTTTTTTCTGCATTTGATAAAGTATCTTTAAAGTCAAAACTAAAGTTAAATGATGATGCTTTTCCCTTTTTAGATGGTGTACCTATTTCTTTAGTTAGCCATGATGGCATTTTATCAGAAAATCCTTCTTTCTTGAAGTTTATTCCTTTTAGTCCATCTCCTAATCCTTGTAATGCCAATGCAATAGCTGAGTTTACTTCGATATAATCTTTTATATTTATATGTGTTCCTATTGCTTTAATAAAATATGGTCTTAATATTTCACATTTTACATCTTCTAAATATTCTTGGAAATATATATCAATATTGTTGATTACAGATGCTGTACCAGTTATATATACTTTGTCTATCTTCTTTAAGCTGTCATTTAATATTTTCTTTACTTGTCCAACAATATTATATAAAGTTGGCATTATATCGTCTAAATATGCATTTTCTTCATATTGAATATCTTTACCATTTCCTGTATATATTGTTGAGTTTTTGCATATTTCATATGCTTTTGAATACGAATTTTCTTTTTCATCTATTTTATTTAATATCTCACTAGTTCCAGCATTTATAGTTGTTACATCATAAATTTTTTGATCAATTATAGATGTTACTGTTGTTTTATTTTCAATATTTACAATAGCTATATTTTCTGTATTTTTTACCTTGCTAATCTCTAATAAATTAGCTATATTAAGTGCTACTGGCGATATGCTTACTAATTTATGTTTTCCAAGTAATTCTGCTTTTTTAGAAACTTCACCTTTATTAACTGATATATGGATTGCTTTTAATTTTTCTTTATCTTCTAAATCATTTACTAAAACATATCTAGTATCAAATGTATCTACATTTTGTCCTTTTTCATAGCATAAAGATTCAAATTCTGTCATAATATAATTGTGCATATCTTTTTTGTTTAAAAGATTGAAGATGTAGAAATAATTATAATTCTCATTTAAAGTGTTAATACTAATTGGAGTATTATAGCTATATGTTTCTTCTATAACTTGTTCTATTGCCTCATTTAGTCTATCATAAAATTTAATACCAAATGATTCAACCTTTACAACATCATTTTCTTTTGACACTTTTGCATATTTAATTATATTTTCTTCAATATATAATCCTAAGCAGCTTGCCATTTTCTTCTCCTTTGTATTTTTTTATTATATTTTACATTTTACGGCTTTTTCATACTTGAAATTTTTTTGATTTTTGCATTTTTTTGTAATTTTTTGCGCAGAAACATATCATGGTTATATTTTATATTTATTTTTATAAAAGTCAATATGTTTTACGGAAATGTAATCTAAATGTAATATTACTGTAATATTTTTTAAAAAAAGAGAGCAAAGAAATTATTTGCTCTTTGTTCTCTTCGTATTATTCTTTTTTGTCTCTTTTTTTGTTTCTTTTTGTGGCTTGTTCCATGATATAAAATCACATCCATTGTTAGGGTTATTTTCACATATATAAAATTTTCTTCCTTTTTTACTTTTTCTTACTTGTATTTTACCTCCACATTTTGGACAAGGTTCTTTTATTGTTTCTACAATAGGTTTTGTATTCTTGCATTCTGGATATCCAGGGCATGCTAAGAATTTTCCAAATCTACCATATTTAACTACCATCATTCTACCACATTTATCACATGGTACATCAGATACCTCTTCTGTAAGTTGAACTTGTTCTAATTCTTTCTGTGCTTTTTCTAATTCCTTTGAAAAAGGTTTATAAAATTCTCTAATTATTTTTTTCCATTCTTCTTTACCTTCTGCAATATCATCAAAATTTTTCTCTATCTCGGCAGTAAAATCTACATTCATTATATCTTCAAAGCTACTTATTAATAGGTTATTTACAACTTTTCCAAGTTCAGTTGGTACAAGTTGCTTTTGTTCTTTTTCTATATATCTTCTTTCTAATATTGTTGTTATTGTTGGAGAATATGTACTAGGTCTTCCTATTCCATTTTCTTCTAATGTTTTTACTAGGCTTGCTTCAGTATATCTAGGTGGTGGTTCCGTAAAGCTTTGTTTTGGAGTTATTTTTTCTTTTTTTAACTCTTCTCCTTCTTCTAATTCAGGTAAGTTTTGTCCAACTTCTTCTTCATTTTCAACATATACTGCCATAAATCCCTTAAATTTTAGCTTTTGTCCATTTGATTTAAAATTATACTCCCCTGCGTCAATATCAGCAGCCATTGTATCAAATACTGCATTTGCCATTTGGCTTGCAATAAACCTATTATATATTAACTTATATAATTTATATTGGTCGTTTGTAAGGTTTGACTTGATACTGTCTGGAGTTAGCTCTACATAAGTTGGTCTAATTGCTTCATGTGCATCTTGTGAATCTGCTTTTGCTTTATAATATCTATTTTCGTAATAGCTTTTACCATATTCTTCTTCTATATGCTTCTTTGCAGCACTTCTAGCCACTTCAGAAATTCTTGTTGAATCTGTTCTCATGTATGTTATAAGTCCGAGTTAGTCCTCTTCCATCTATTTTGACTCCCTCATATAAATTTTGCGCTACTGACATTGTTTTCTTTAATGTAAAGCTTATTTTTCTTGATGCTTCCTGTTGCATTGTACTTGTGGTAAATGGTGGAGCTGGAGTTCTTTTCTTCTCACCTTTTTTTACATTTTTAACAATAAATTTTTGATTCTCAATATCTTTTAAGATTCCATTTACTTGTTCTTCATTATTTAAGTCTAATTTTTTTCCATTTTTTCCAATAAATTTTGCTTCAAAAATTGTTTTTGTTTTTTTGTCTGATAGATTTACGTATATATTCCAATATTCCTCTGGAATAAATTTCTCAATTTCTTCTTCTCTATCGACTATAAGTTTAACTGCAACTGATTGGACTCTTCCTGCAGAAAGTCCTTTTCTTACCTTTTTCCAAAGTAATGGGCTTATTTGATAACCGACTATTCTATCTAATACTCTTCTTGCTTGTTGAGCATCTATCAAGTTTTTATCTAATGTTCTTGGCTTTTTTATAGCTTCTTGTACTGCGTTTTTTGTGATTTCATTAAATGTTACCCTGTTTTGTTCATTTTCGTTCATTTCTAATATGTGTGCCAAATGCCAAGCAATAGCTTCTCCTTCGCGGTCAGGGTCGGTTGCAAGATATACCTTTTTTGCTTTTCCTGCTTCCTTTTTTAAACTTTTTATTAGTTCTCCTTTTCCTCTAATGTTTATATAGTCTGGTTCGAAATCATTCTCGATATCAACCCCTAGTTTTGATTTTGGAAGGTCTCTTATATGTCCCATTGATGCAACAACTTTAGTACTTCCGCCCAAAAATTTCTTTATTGTATTTGCTTTTGCTGGTGATTCTACGATTATTAACTTATCTGCCATATCTTCCCCTCCGTTCTTCTTGCTATTTTATCCTAGTTGCTTTTATAAGTCAATAAAATTATTTAAAAACATTCTAATATTTCTGCTACTGTATCTTCTAATCCTATTGGTGTTACAAAGTTTTCCTTAAGTTTGTAAATTATACTATTTATTAAATTTTCTTCTTTTGTTATATTGATCATTGCTTCATTCTCTACTTTTGTAAATTCTTTTCTATATTCTGTCTTTACAACTTCTATTCCGTATTCTTCATTTTCATTTGTTATTTTATAATATTCTAATCTTATGGGATAATTAATCTTATTCTCCTTTAATTTTTCATTATCAATAAAAGTACCTGCAAAAAATCTTCTTGTTTTCTTTTGTTCCTCTTCTTTAATTTTATCCACTTCCTCTTCATAAATTTTTTCTTTTTAAAACGTAACAAATGTTATTATACATGTTTTTTATTTAAAATCAAGGTACTTTTACGTTTTTTCATCTTCTTTTTTCTACAAAATAAAGTTCTAATCGTGTTTTTTCAACAGATTAGAACTTTATTTTACTTTTTGCTTCTTTTTATTACTACAAAAATTGTGAATATTATTATTCCTATAATGCTTGTGAATATTCCTAAAATTAATTTATCAGGTGTGTATCTTATTAAAATATCATGTTCTCCCTTATTTAAATTAATTGCAATAAATGTATCTAGTATTTTATCATATTTTACTTTTTCTCCATCCACAGTGATATTGAAGCCTTCTTCATAAGGTATTGTAAGCATTACATACTCATCATCATTTTGTAAATTTATTTTTCCTTCAAATGTTCTATTGTCTATTTGTTTCATATCAACTTGCCCTTGTTTTAATTTTTCATAATGTTTTGAAATTACTTCATCATTCTCATAATAAGCATTTATTTCTTTAATTTTATTTTCTCTTTCTTCCTGAGTTTCTATTTCTATGGTTATTTTTTCTCCAATTTTTCTTTTACCAAGATTAACTATTCCGCTAAATGAATCTCCAAAAAGTGTTTCCTTTTGTTCCCCATTTACAAATAGATTCACGGCTTCCCCATCTTCTGATGTAATATTTATGTACAGACTGTCTTCTTTTTCTGCCTCTAGCTGATATATTACTTTTGTATTACCATCTTCTTGTTTTTCTGTATTCATTTCTATATTTCCAATTTGAGGGTTATATACATTTTCATCTATACCTGTCATATTTTTTAGAATTTCATTTTGGAACTCAAAATGATTTTTTATTTCTTTTGTATTAGTTTCAAAAGTATCTTTATCTACAACATATCCCAGTGATAAATAATATGGATTCTTATATACTTTAAGATTATTTTCAATAAATAAGTCTTCATACTCCAAATCATAATCTTTTAGAAATTCTGTATTAGGCGTAACTATAACATATTTAATTCCAAGCAGCATATCTATTACCTTTGTTGAAGAAAGATTATATTTTAAATGTACATGCATTCCAGGAATTCCAAGGTTCCTTAAAAAATCATGCAATGGTTTTGAATAAGTTGAACTTGAAAAAGTTACTCCTTTATACCCTAAAATTAATGCATCATTTGATCCTATTTGAATTGGCTTTTCAACTCTATATACACCGTTTGTCATATTCTTTTAGATTGTTAATAATTCTCTCATATATATTAATTAGAATTGCATAAGCATTTTGTGATACTTTACTTGATTCTGTTCTTATTATTTCCATACTATAAGCCGAATTATATACCAAATTGCACGTACTTAGTATAAATATTATAGCTATAACTGCTTGCAAAAAATATTTCTTAATAAAATTTAATATTTTTTTGCTACTCTCTTTTATATCAATTCTACTTATTAATAATAATATTCCCATTACAAGTGCAAGTATCATGTCAAGCTTAATTGAATTTTTAGTTAAGAACTTTATTTCCCTGGTGCTAATAAATATTGCTAATATATGATATATAAATATCACAAGTATTATATGCCATGTTTTTGTCCCCGACTTTAATTCATCAAATCCGCTTCTTAGCAAGCACTATGTACATAAATGCAAACATAAAAGAATACCTATATATATACCAAGCAGGAATATTTCCCATAGTCCATAAAATGTTTGCACCATTTATGTAAAAACTAATTATAAATATCCCGAGTACTATAAATGAAAGTATTTTTTCTTTTAATTTTATTTTGTTATTTAAGAAATATAGTATAACAAGTATATTTGCAAGTACTCCACAAAACAATGGTGGCATTGCTTCATTTTGAATCTCATCTATATTAAATGAATTTGTAAAAAATTTGCTTATTAAATTTGTTATTTCAAAATTTCTATTTAAATTTAAATTAGATAATGTAAATTCAGCTCGTCCGTTTTTAATTCCTACAAATACTGGTATGAGCAATACTCCTGTAATTAATACTGCACATATAGAGCAAAATGCGAACATCCCTATTTTATTAGATACTTTTTTTATTGGTTTTAGTTTACCTATAAGTAAAAAATATATAAAATATATTGCAGAAAAGATACAAACCATAAATCCCATGTAATAATTTGTAACTAGAGTTAATATAAGGCTTACTGTATAAAGCATAAATTTTTTATAGTTTATAATATCCTCAATTCCAGCAATCACTAGTGGCAATAATATTACACTATCGAGCCACATTATATTAAATCCATAGGTTATTACATATGCTGATAAAGAATACATGATAGAAAAAATTAGATTTGAAAATTTTGCTTTTTTCTTTCTATTTAAATAATACATAAATGTTATTCCACAGGTTGCAATTTTTAGAATTAATATTATATCAAATGCAAATGGAATATTACCTTTTGAGAATAATAGTGTTATAAAGTTATATGGACTCATCAAATAATACGCAAATAGTCCATACATTTCTCCACCTAGCGATTTACTTAATGAATAAAATACACTTCCATTTTCCAAGAATAAATTTCTAAAGTATTGTAAAAATGGCACATACTGTCCATAAGCATCTACGGGAAGATACGTGTTTTCTCCGAAAAGGATACACTTTTAAATATATAAATATTCCAATTAATATACTAATAGGAATAAAAAAAGCTAGCATATATAATAATATGCTTTTTAGCTTTTCATTATCTATTTGTTTACTTGAAATTTCCTTTATTATATTCTTTTTCATATCTACTTCCTATTTAATAATAATTGTACTTCTTTATAAATTCTATCTTCAATATTGCTTATTGCAATTTTCTTTGCGTTATTACCCATTTCGTTTAATAAGCCTTTTTCAAGCATTTCTTCTATCATCTTGTTTAAATCTTCTGAATTTAATTTATCATTTTCTATAATTTTAGCAGCATTTACATTACTAAGTACCTCAGCATTATAATACTGATGATTGTGTGATACATTTGGAAGTGGTACAAGTATTGCTGGTTTTCCAAGTTTTGTTATTTCGGTAATTGTAGTTGCTCCACTTCTGCAAACCAATATGTCTACTGCATTCATTATCTCCGCCATTTCATATATATATGGAACAACTTTTATACTGTCTAATTTATCAATATTTAAGTTCTTCTGTTTTAATTCTTCTTTTACAACTTCGTATTGTTTTGGTCCTGCAACAAGTAACACTTGATACATTTTATTTAACTTTTTCTCCGCAAGATCTATTATAGTATCATTAATTTTCTTTGCTCCTTGGCTTCCGCCAAAAACAAGTACAGTTGGTTTTGCTGGGTTAAGAGAATATTTTTCTATTTCTTTTACTTTATCATTTAATGTTAAGTTCAAATTTATATTTCTTGTTGGAGTTCCTGTTAATACAATTTTTTTAGCATTTGGTATTCTTTCTAATGCTTCTTTAAAGCTAACCATTATTACATCTGTTTTCTTTGCTAGCATCTTTACGGCTTTACCTGGAAATGCATTGCTTTCATGTAGCATTGTAGGAATTTTTAGTCTATTTGCAGAAAGTATTACAGCTCCGGCAAATATATCCACCTGTCCCTATTACTAAATCCGGTTTAAATTCTTTTACTATTTTTTTTGCTTGGGATATTCCTTTTATAGTTTTAATCATTTTCTTTAGATTATCTATACTTATTTTTTTACTAAGTCCGTAAGCATCAATCGTTTTAAGCTCATATCCTGCTCTTGGAACTAAATCATTTTCAAGACCTCTGTTTGTTCCAATAAATAAAATTTCTGCATCTTTATTTTCTTCTTTTATCTTATTCGCTATTGCAAGAGCTGGATTAATGTGTCCCGCAGTTCCTGCTGCTGCTATAATTACCTTCATTTTTCCTCCTAAATTTTCTTTGTTTGTCTTGATATGTTAAGCAAGACGCCGTACTGAACAAAGAAGTATTAAAAGTGATGTTCCTCCATAGCTAAAGAACGGAAGTTGCATTCCTGTGTTTGGCATAGATGATGTTACAACTGCAATATTTATTAATGCTTGAAGTCCTATAATTGATGTAATTCCACATGCTAGCAAGCTTCCAAACATATCAGGTGCTTTCATTGCAATAAGTGAACCTCTCCATACAAATATTGCGAATAATATAATAATTACTATGCATCCAACAAAGCCTAATTCTTCTGCAATTACCGCAAATATGAAGTCGTTTTGTGGTTCTGGCAAATACAAATACTTTTGAGTACTGTTTCCAAGTCCTACTCCGAAAAGTCCTCCTGAGCCTATTGCATAAAGGCTTTGTATAACCTGCCATCCTGTATTAGTTGGGTCTGCCCATGGATTTACAAATGCTGTTAATCTTGCTAATCTAAACTTTCCTATTTCAAAATATTTTGCAAGTATATAAAGTGCTCCTCCTCCACCGAATAGCTCCTATACTTCCAAATGTTATAAAATATCTTAATTTGCTTCCTGCCATAATCATCATGATTGCTACAATTAGCACTATTAAAACTGATGCACTCAAATGTGATTGAACAAATACTAATATTAAAAGTACCGGAGCAAGAAGAAGTATTGGTGCAAGAAAGCCTTCCCAGAACTTTCCTATTTTGTCTCTTACATTTGTAAGATATGCTGCATAAAATACAACAAGAGCAATTTTAGCAATCTCTGATGGTTGGAATGATATGAATCCTAAGTCTATCCATCTTACAGCTCCATGTGAGTCTCCTTTTATTCCTGGAATTAATACTGCTAAAAGTAGTAAAATGGTAACAATATATGCTATTTTCCAAAATTTTTTATATATTCTATAATCAATTTTTGATATTATTGTCATTAAGATTAAACCAAGTACAGCTGAGAATCCTTGAGTTGCTACATATGTATAACTTTTTCCGTTTTCTGCAAGAGCTGATGGAGAGCTTGCTGATAATACCATTACAATTCCTAGCGAAAGCATTATTAATACTGTAACAACCAAAATAAAGTCTACTGATTTATCTTTTGTTTTAAGCTCTTTGCTTTTTATTTTAGCCAAGTTCTTCCTCCTTGTTTATTAAACTAAAAAAATAGTTATTACGCAAAATACAAAAGTTACGACGCTAAATATTGAAACAATTTTGCCTTCTTTCCAACCTGATAGTTCAAAGTGATGATGAAGTGGTGTCATTTTAAAAATTCTATTACCTGTTTTTTTGAAGTATAGAACCTGTAATATTACTGATATCGTTTCACAAACTGGTATAATTGCAACTACTAAAAGTATAAGTGGCATTTTTAAGTACAACGCCATTACTACTATCGCTCCTCCAAGTAATAGAGAACCTGTATCTCCCATAAATATTTTAGCAGGGTGCAAGTTGAATATTAAAAATCCTAAGCATGCTCCACATAATGAGAAACCTAATGCTGCAATTTCATAAACTTTATATTTTATTGCAATTACTGAAAGACACACAATTATAATCATTGATATACTAGTTGCAAGACCATCTATTCCATCTGTTAAGTTTACTGCATTTGTTGCAGCAAGCATTACAAATATTATAAATGGAATATAAACTAGAATAGGTAATTTTATCATAATTTTAAGTCCTGGAATTAAAGTCTCAGTTCCCCTTCTAATATTAATTAAATAGAGTGCATATATTACTGAAATTGCAAGAAGTCCGTAACATTTTATATGCAGGTTTAAGACCTTTTGTATCTTTTAGGATAAGTTTCTTAAAATCATCAACAAATCCAACCATTCCAAAACCTATTATAATTACTACCAATGGTAGTATTTCTTTATGCATGCTATATAATATTGCTGTTGAAATTATTAAAGTGATTGCTATTATTATTCCTCCCATTGTAGGAGTTCCTTGTTTTATTAAATGTGACCTTGGTCCATATTCTCTTTCAATTTGGCCTATTCTTAATTTTTTTAGGATAGGTAATATAACTAATGCAACAACTATTGAAATTATAAAGCTTACTAGCATAATTTTAATTTGCGAATCCATACGTTATTTCCCCATTTCCTCTATTATTTCTCTTACGATTACTCTTTCATCAAAAGGATAGGTCTTATGATTTATTTCTTGGTATGGCTCGTGACCTTTTCCAGCAAGAACTATTATATCCCTTTTAGTTGCAATTGATATTGCCTTTTTTATTGCTTCACGTCTATCTACTATACATTCATATTTTCCATTTGTTTTCTTTATTCCTTCTTCAATCTGTTTTACAATCTTTTCTGGTTCTTCTGTTCTTGGATTGTCAGAAGTTATTATTGTATAATCTGCAATTCTTCCTGATATTTCACCCATTATAGGTCTCTTACCTGAGTCTCTATCTCCCCCACATCCAAATACACTAATTACTTTTCCTTGTGTATATTCCTTTACCGCTGACAAGATATTTTCTAGACTTTCTGGAGAATGCGCATAATCTATCATTATTGTTAAATCTTTTTTATTATCTACAAGTTCTGATCTTCCTGGCACTCTTACTTCTTCTAATGATTCTTTTATAATTTCAGGAGTGACTCCTAACTTTTGTGCTACGCTAATTGCTGCTAATGAATTATATACACTAAATCTTCCTGGTATTCCAACTTTTACCCTTTCATTTTTCTGTCCTAATTTTACTTTAAAGTCTGCATAAGAATTAGTTATTGTAATATCTTTTGCGACAAGATTTGCATGATTATCTATTCCATAAGTTTGCATCTTACATTTATTTAATTTTAAAAGCTTACATCCGCTTAAATCATCAGTATTAACAAACCCCATTTTGCACATATCAAATAACTTAATTTTTGAATTAAAATAGTCTTCCATATCTGGATGCTCTTTAGGGCTAATGTGGTCTTCTGAAAGATTAGTAAATACTCCTATATCAAAATCACATCCATATACCCTATCATATTTTAAGCTTTGAGATGATACTTCCATTACAACAACTTCAACCTTTTGCTTTACCATCTCTGCAAATGTCTTTTGAAGTTCTATACTTTCTGGAGTGGTTCTTGCTGAATCTTCTATTTTTTTATTATTTATATAAGTTGCGATTGTTCCAATTAATCCTACTCTTTTTCCTTGTTTTTCAAGCATGTGCTTTATCATAAATGTTGTAGTTGTTTTTCCTTTTGTACCTGTAATTCCTACCAAAGTAAACTTCTTTGATGGGTTATCATAGAAATTTGCACTACATATTGCAAGTGCCTTTCTTGTGTCTGGGACCATAATTATTGTTATTTCTTCATTATTTACGAATTCCTTAATGTTTGCTCCCTCTTCTACCATAATAGCCTTTGCGCCTTTTTCTATTACGTCTTTTATGTATTTATGTCCGTCTGTCTCAAAACCTTTTACAGCGATAAACATAGAATTTTTTTCCACTTTTCTAGAGTCATTTGTTATACTAGGTATATCTAGTTCCAAATTACCTTTGGCTTTAATCCCTTCTAACCCCTGTAAAATTCTTCTTAATTCCATTATTGGACCCCCTATTTCATTTTGGTGTAATTATTTATAATTATACAAAAGATATTATATAATTAAATTTATTTTTTGTACAGTTATTCTTGCAAAAATTTGTAATATTTTTTAGGTTATATTGCAAACCACATATCCACCTTTTTCTAATTTTATTCCTTCTTTGGGTATTTGCTCTGTTATTATCTTATCATTATTACTATTTTGATTCTTATTTGAATTAGTTTCTTCCCCATTTATTTTTAGTTCTAGTCCGGTTTTCTTTAAGTAACTTTCTTGCATCTTTTACTGTCATTCCTGTAATATTAGGAACTTTTACATTTTCTTTTTGTTCTTCTTCCTTTTTTATCTCCAAATATGGGAGCACTTCACTTAATATATTTCCTGCAACAGGTGCTGCCACCGCACCTCCTTGGTGTATTTTGACAACACAAATTCATCTTCGAAATTAAATTTTATAGTTATTTCTTTGTTTTCATGAATATAAATAGAGTCAATTAGCTCCATCATTATGTCTCTTGATAATTTCTTTATATGTTTATCCTTCTTAAATTCTTTTATCCATTCATAGTCTGCCTTTTCTTCATATTCACATTTTTGTTGTTCACTTTGTAGATTTTCTATATTCTGTTTTAATTTTTCAAGATCATTTTCATATTTTTGCTTGTACTCCACATATTCTTCTTTTGTTATATATTCCTTTTTCCAATCTTCATATAACATTTGTTTAAAATTTGATATTTCATTAATTTCATTTTGTTTCATATTTATAATATGTTTCATATTTTTCTTGTCTTTATCTGCAAAACTATATTCATCTACTTGTCTAACAATTTCTTCTACACCAATAAGTAGATCAATATGTAAATTAATAGCTTCTAAAACTACTTTTTCTAAATCTTCTTGCTTAATAGAATGCTTTGTACATAAAGTATTTGACTTTTTTCTATATGTACTACAAATAAAGTATTCATATTTTTTTCCATATTTATTAGTACTTGTCTTTTTATTCATTGCTCTTTTACAATCATTACATTTTAGGAACCCTGCCCATACAGATAATTCTTTCGTTTTTTGAGACACTTTTGTATCTCTTCTACCTAATTCCTGTGCTTTTTCAAAAGTTTCTTTATCAATAATTGGTTCATGTGTATTTGGAACGACAACCCATTCTTCTTTTGGAACTGCCTCTACTTTATGCACTTTATAGCTTTTTGTTCTTCTTTTCCCTTGAACAGTATTTCCAATATAAACTTCATTATTTAAAATTTTTCTTACAGTTGACGGACTCCAATTATACTGCTTTTTTTGAATTCCATAATTATTATAATTTTGCTTTAATTCTATCCTTTTATGACCTGTAGGGTTTAAAATTCCAAGTTCATTTAACTTATGGCAAATTGCAATTTTTCCTAATCCATAGTTTACATTCCAATCAAAAATCTTTTTTACAATGTCTGATACAGTTTCATCAATTATCAATTTATGCTTGTCTTTAGGATCTTTAATGTAACCATAAGAAGCAAACGCTCCTATAAATTCGCCTTTTTTCTTTTTCCCATTTAATGATGTTCTTATCTTTACTGAGGTGTCTCGTGCATATTCATCATTAATTAAATTTTTGAATGGCACCAAAATTGTATTTGTACTTGATGGATTTTTAAAGCTATCTATTGAATCATTAATTGCAATGAATCTTATATTAAAAAGTGGAAAGACTTGTTCTATATAATTCCCGAGCTTCAATATAGTTTCTTCCGAGTCTTGACAAGTCTTTTACAATTACTGAGTTAATCTTTTTATTTCTCATATCTTCTAACAATCTTTGAAATGCTGGTCTATTAAAATCTGTTCCTGTAAAGCCATCATCTATATATGTATCATATATTACTAAGTCATCCTGTTCTTCTACAAATTCATTTAATAATATTTTTTGGCTAGTTATACTATTACTTTCTTGCTTTTCGCTTCCGTTTTTCTTCGTCTTCCTGTGAAAGCCTTATATACAATGCAGCCGACCATATTTTTTTATTTTCTTCTTTATCTATAAAATATTTTGATTTTCTTCCTACCATTAAATATCCTCTTTTTTAGAATTAATTTTTATTTGTAAATTTATTTTTTGATTTTAATACGTTTAGTATACATTCATCAAAATATTTACCATTTTTAGTATATTCAATATTAACTGTAATATCGTCTATTTTTAACTGATATGAATTTTTATCCTTATTTTTACTATTCAAAATTAATTTCCTTTCGCACTATCTTACTATTCAATATTATTATGTTAGGTAAAAAAAAATTACTTCATTTTTATTTTAATTACATTTTTGCAAAATATGTAGAAAAAAGTTATAAAAAAAATTAAAATGAAAAATTTTGTATAAAAAATTTTTAAGAGAACACACTATTAGTAACAAAATACTTTGCAATAAAAAAATTTATATTTTTTATTTGTATTTTAATATTTTTTAGAAAGGAATTGATATAAATGACAAATATTAAAAAAATACTTTTATTCACAATTATAGTATTTATGGGATTAATTTTAATTCCAACTTTTTGTAATGCTGAAACTCATTCAGTATATGATTCAGAAACTTTAACTAATGCCGTTAATACTGCTGCAACAGGAGATACAATAACATTAACAGCAAATATTGAATTAACTCACCCTATAGATATTAGTGGAAAAAACTTAATAATAAATGGTGCAGGATTCACAATATCTAGAGATACTGAGAACTGGTCACCTAGTGGTCAAAATGGTACTTTAATTACAGCAGGTGGTACAGGAACAACTGTAACATTAAGAAATCTTAATTTAAGAGGAAGTCAAAAATATGGTGCTCAAGCTTATAACGGTGGACATCTTATAGTTGATAATGTAACTATTGCTAACTGCGAATATGGTGGAATATTAGTTAATGGTGGTACTCTTGAAATTGTTAACTTAACTTTATACAGAAATAGAAATAATGGAGACGCTAACAATGGTATAGAAATTGGAAAAGCAGAAGGTCTTCAAAATGATCCAAAAGTAGTTATGAATGGTACTTTAACATCAGACCAAAAAGATAATGTTGTTTATCTTGCAACAAATGATACTCTTTCAACATTTGAAGTAGAAAATGCAGAAGGAACTAAGGATAAAATTTTAATGGATAATAACAAAGTAGTAGTAACAGATGAAAACAACAATGTATTATTTACAAGTAATTCAAATTCAAATGTAGAAGTAGAAGGTGCACCAGAATATGTACCAAATGTTATAGTAACTGTAATGTTAATAGATGATAAAACTGCAACAGTATCAGTTCAAAGTGGTAAAACTCTTACAAAAGATGCACTTATAGCTGAGATAGATTTAAAAGAATTAGGACTTGATGATTATACAATAGCTGATTTCTACACAACAAGTGAATATAAAGAAAAATATAATTTTGAAAATCCAATTACAGCTGCAACAACAATATATGCAAAACTTGATAAAAAAGCTGTAGAAGCACCTGCTCAAGAAGCAGACAAAACTCCAAAGACAGGTGTAGAGACTCCAATAGAGCTTGCTGTAGCTCTTCTTACACTTTCAACACTTGCTGTAGTTATATTAAAAAGAAAATAACCTTTATTTTAGAAAATGAGAAGTTGCCTACATTTTTCTTAGCAGGATGTAGGTAACTACTCTTTTATAGGATTTTACTATAATAGTAGAATTAAAGAAAGAATGAGATAAAGCTATGGATAAATTTAAAAGAATCACAAAAAGGATACTCTACATAGAGCTAATTATATTAATTTTTCTATCTGAATTATATATAATTAGATATTTTTTTGATACTTATAAAACTAAAAAACAAAGTGGATTATTAAATGAGATTGAAATAGATGAAGGTGTTTCAAAAGAAAATTCGGAACAAACAGAAGAAAATATTAATGAGGAAATAGTTAAAACTGAAAGAATGTTAAAGCTTGAAGAATTGCAAAAAGAAAATGATGAAATTGTTGCTTGGATCGAAATCGAAGGAACAAATATAAACTATCCTGTTATGCAGGGTTCTGACAATGAATTTTACATGAATCATAATTATAAAAAGCAATCTACATCTAGTGGTTCTATATTTTTAGATAAAGATTATTCTTGGAGCAATGTAAGTTCTAATATGTTAATGTATGGACACAATATGAAAAATGGCACAATGTTTCGAGATTTATTAAAATACAAAAACAAAAGTTATTATAATAGCCATCCAAATATCAGATTTACTACAAATACCTATGATTCAACCTTTGAAATAATTTCTGCATTCCAGTCAAAAGTATATAATAAATCTGACAAAGATGTGTTTAGATATTATTTCTATACTAACATTAGCACTGAGGAAGAATTTAATGAGTATGCTGAGAATGTAAAAAAGGCATCTTTATATGACACTGGAAAAGCTGCCTCTTATGGAGATATGCTAATTACTCTTTCTACATGTGCATATCACACAAAAAATGGCAGGTTTGTCGTAGTTGCAAGGAAGGCAGAATAACCTAAACATTAAATAATGATAAATAAAATATATAAAATTTTTCGCATACTTATTTTCATTAATCAATTCGTGTGTTTATAAAATTCCCCAAGCACCTCCTTGGTGTCCCCCTTCTCCAGTTGGATTGTATAAAACTACAAGTATCACAATCTCTGCCTTTTCTGTTGGTGAAATTCCCATAAATGAAGTAACATATTTATTCGTATTTACTCCATCTTCTGATGTTCCCGTCTTTCCTCCTATCTCATATCCTTTAACTCCTGCATTTTTCCCTGTTCCTTCGGCAACAACTGATTTCATCATATCTCTAACCTTACTTGCTGTATCTTCTGAAATAATATTCGATTTTACAACTGGTTCAATTTCTTTCCTTTCTCCTGTTTCATGGTCTATTGTTGCAGTTACAAATCTAGGTGTTACTAGTTTTCCACCATTTGCAATACCTGATACCGCAGTAATTAGTTGTATTGGTGTTATCTCAAATCTCTGTCCAAATGATAGTGTTGCAAGTTCAACTGGTCCGACCTTTCCTTCTGCAAGAAATATACTTCCTGCTTCTCCCGGTAAATCTATTCCTGTTTTGTATAAAAGCCCAAATTTTCTCAAATATTCATAATACTTTTTAACTCCAACTTTTTGACCAAGCCCAATAAATACAGGGTTACATGAATTCATAAGTGCCTGCCTTAGAGATTCTGCTCCATGTGGTCTATAATATCTCCAGCATTTAATATATGTACCCGCAATGTCAATTCCACCAGTGCAAGCAAACTCACCTGCTTTATCTGTTTCGGTTACAATTTTTTCCTCTAGTGCTATTGAGGTTGTAATTAATTTGAATGTAGAACCTGGTTCATAAGTGTCAGTTATTGCTTTATTTCTCCACATTTGCTGCAGATATATATTTTTATCTGTTTGATTTAAAGAATCCCACATTGATTTTACATCTTCTGAATTTATTGTAAAGGGGTCATTTAAGTCATACTCAGGGTACGTTACCATAGCTAAAACATCCCCTGTATCTGGCTTCATTATAATTACAGTTCCGCCATCTGTACATTCATTATCAATGCATGCTTCTTCTAGGTACTTTGTAACTATTGATTGAATATTTGCATCAATGCTAAGTACTATACTATTTCCATCTATTGCGTGTATATATTGTTCTTCTCCAGTTCCAATAACACTACCTGAAGCATCTGACGTACGTACAATCTTGCCAGGTGTACCACTTAATGTGTCATTGTATTTTGCTTCTATGCCATCTAGTCCTTGATTATCTGATCCTGTAAATCCTATTATATGTGAAGCTAAAGTTCCATAAGGATAATACCTTTTTGTATCTTCATCTATATTTATCCCCGTAGATATTCCTGTATCATTCATCCATTTTCTAAGTTCATCTGTTTTTTCCTTATCTACTTTTCTTGCAATTGTTTCTATTGATGTCTTTTTACTTACCTTTTTTAATGCTGTTTCATACTCTATCCCCAATATATTTGAAAATGCAGTCGCAACTTTTTCTTTGTCATCCTTTTTTATATTAACAGGATTTACTGTAACCGTCTCTACACTCGCACTCATTGCTAAGATGCTTCCGTTCCTGTCATATATAGTTCCACGATTTGGATTAATTGTCCTATCTAGCGTTTGTTGCATATATGCCAGAGTTTGCAGTTCATCTCCTTGAATAAACTGAATATATCCTATTCTAATTGAGAGTAAAGAAAATAGCCCTACAAATACAAGTAGAGCATTCCTAATTCTTCTTTTTTCACTAATGTTTGCCAATGTATATTCACCAAACCTTTCGATAAATTAATATACTTAATTATATTATTCTACCTTGGCTTTATGAATTTTACATTTAGCATTAAACTTACATGTGAGTAAACAAATAATTTATTCCACCATTTGCAATCGCTGTTAATGCGAGTATAATTACCCCTGCTGTAAATACCCCTGCATAAATTGGAGGAATTGCCTTTTTAGGTGGTATATCTAGGAAATTTGCAATTAAAGCACCTGTCCAAGCTCCTGTTCCAGGAAGTGGAATTGCAACAAATAAATAAAGTCCAAGTATTGTTGCTGTTTGAAGCTTCTTGCTTTCTGCAATTTTCTTTGTTGCCTTTTCTGTTACCCAATCTATAATTATTCTAAATATTTTGAATCTTCTAAGTAAATCAAATATAGGTCTTATAAATTTAACTATAAAATAAACAGGTATAATGTTACCAATAAAGCTTATTACGAAAGCTTCTACATATGTAAGATGAAATGTAAATACTGCAACCGGTATTGCTCCTCTTAATTCTATTATTGGTATCATGCTTATTATAAATGTACATATATATCCAAGTAACATCTCTATTATTCCTTTCCTACTTTCAATATTTCTTCTTTCGTAATTGGTCCTTCTCTTAATATTTCTATTTTATTATTTTTTACTTTTACAACTGTTGAAGCCTTTCCTACTTTTGTTTCTCCCGCATCAACTATTAAGTCTACGTTTTGCTTAATTTCATCTGGTATATTTTGAATAGAAGTTTTACTTTCTTCTCCAGAAAGATTTAAGCTTGTTGCAACTATTGGTCTACCAATTGTTTTAATTAATTCTATTAAAAATTTGTTATCCGGTATTCTAACACCTACTGTATCTTGGTTTGC
Source organism: uncultured Clostridia bacterium (assembly GCA_947629105.1). Lineage (GTDB taxonomy): Bacteria > Bacillota > Clostridia > TANB77 > CAG-508 > JAAWPK01. Next base: position 29,842 of record CANRCJ010000004.1, read on the forward strand.
AGTTACAGCATTTGGAATTTTTTCATTTTTCTCAAGCACTATTGTTAGTGCTCCTGGGAAAAACTTTTTTATTATTCTTTCCTCAAATTGTCTAATACTTTTTGTAACTTGTTTTATCATATCTATGTCTGATACCAATATACTGCATGGTTTTGATAAATCTCTATGTTTTAACCTGTATATCTTTTTTACCGCTTCTTCATTTAAAGCGTCTGCCGCAATACCGTATACAGTATCTGTTGGAATTATTGCAATTTTTCCATTTTTTATTATCTCTGAGGTTTTATCTATATCTTCTTTTGTATAACCATCTTTTAAGTTTATATACTCCATATTTACTTATATTCTTCCTTTATTATTCCAATTTTATTGTTATTACCGTTCCTTGCTCTACACTTGTTCCTTCTGCAACATTTTGACTTACAACCTTTCCGCTTCCCGTGTATGATATATTTAAGTTTTTACTTGCAAGACTACTCTTTGCCTCAGATAAACTTTTTCCGAACTAAATTTGGAACTACAACTGATGTTCTTACACTGTTTTCTTCTGTGTATAATACTACTGTTGCTCCATCTAAGACTTCTGTATTTTTTGCTGGGACTTGTTCTTTAACAAGTACTGAATTACTTTTTTCTGTTTCTTCATTTATAACTTTAAAGCCTAGATTTTCTAATGTTTTCTTAGCTTCTGTTAATGTTTTATTTGTTACATCTATTAATTTAGATGTTTTAGCAGTTTGCGTTCCAGTTCCTTTACTTTCTGAACTATCTGATGCTATTCCCATATATGGTAAAATTTCTGAAAGCATACTTGATACGATTGGTGCTGCAATAGTACTACCATAAGGGTTCTTAGTTTGAGGATGATATATTGCAACTAGAACTACTACTTCTGGCTCTTCAACTGGTGCAACAGATATAAATGAAACTGTATAGCCTTCTTCTGGGTTACTTGGTGATGGTTCTGATGTACCTGTCTTTCCTCCTATTGAATACCCTTTAACTGCACCCTGTTTTCCTCCTCCGTCTGTAACAACATATTTCATCATATCTCTAACCTTTGCTGCTGTCTCTTCTGATATGACTTGTCTTACTTTTACAGGTTCTTCCTCTGTTATTGTTCCCGTATCCACATTTTCAATTTGTTTTACGATTCTTGGTTTCATTAAATTACCGTCATTTACTATTGCTGATACCGCTGTAATTAATTGTAATGGTGTTATTTCAAAACGTTGTCCAAATGACGTCGTTGCAAGTTCAACTGGTCCTACATCTTTTAAGTCATGGAATACACTTCCACTTTCTCCTGTTATTGCAATTCCAGTTTTTTCAAATAATCCAAATGCATCAAAGTATTTATATAATGTGCTTGCTCCTATTCTTTGACCTAATTGTATAAATGCACTATTGCAAGAATTACCGATAGCTTGCTTTAATGTTTGCAACCCATGTTTTGCAGAATTTGCGCATCTAATTTTTCTATCTGCAACCTCTGCAAAGCCGTCACAGTAGAAGTCATTTTTAACATTAACTTGTGTTATATTCTCCTCTAATGCAACTGATGCCATTATTAATTTGAAGGTTGAACCGGGCTCATAAGAGTCTTGAAAATTTCTATCTTTCCACATACTTTGCAATTCTTTGTTTTTGTCCTCTACTGAGAGTTCATCCCAATTTTTTATTTCTTTATTTATTGTGAATGGAGTATTTAGGTTGTAGCTAGGATATGTAGCCATAGCTAAGATATCTCCTGTACTTGGCTTCATAACGATTGCACTTCCTGCTGTTGCCTTGTTCTTATCTACACCTTCTGCTAAATATTTTTCTACTATGGTTTGTATATTTACATCAAGAGTTAAATATATATTATTTCCGTTTTCTACTTCTACATATTGCTGTGCATTATCTGAGATTTCTTCTCCCTTAACGTCTTTTGTAGTTACAATTCTTCCCTCTGTTCCACTTAAAACAGAGTCCCATTTATTCTCTATACCATATAATCCTTGAGAGTCTGCTCCAACAAAGCCTATTACATGTGAAGCAAGTGTCTGATATGGGTAATATCTTTTCGTATCACCATCTATATTAATTCCTTCACTTATTTTATTTTCTTTCATCCAAGCTTCTAGTTTATCAACCAATGGCTGTTCTACCTTTTTTATAATTACTTCGGCAGGGTTTTTACTTTGCACTTTTGCTAGAACTTCATTATAATCGAGTTCAAATATTTCAGATAATCCTTTTGCAATTTTCTCTTGTTTTTCTTTCGTTTTTTGACTATCCTTCTCATCTATGAATTTTGAAGGATTTATTGTTATTGTATCAACATCTGCACTCCTTGCAAGTACCTTTTCATTTGTATCATATATAGTTCCTCTTGCAGGTGGTATTTCTTTATTCAAAGTTTGCTGTCTTGACGCACGTTCTTTTAATTCCGCCCCATCTACAAATTGTATCCATCCTATTCTTATTATTAATGCGAAAAAAAGAATAAGAATGAACACAACAGAAACAAGTAACCTCGTTGCTACCGACATTTTTTCTTTAAAAGGCACTAATTTATTATTCTTTCGTTTTTCTTTTTTCATTTTTTTCACCGAATTAATTTTATATTAAAATGCTATAAAATGCAATATTTATGTGAAAAAAGAGATAATATTTATTATATAGATTTTACTTTTGCAACAATAACAGTCATATCATCTTTTAAATTTCCGAGGCTATTATCTCTTGCTTCATCCAAAAGAATATTTGCAATCTTTTGCACATTGTCAGTCTCTATTTCTTCTAAAAGATTTTTCACCCAGATCTCTTTATTCTCATATTGGATATTAGATTCAAGTACTCCGTCTGTGCACATTACGATAATATCTCCATCACATAAATCTTTGTCGTATACTACTAAATCGATCTTTTCCAATATTCCGTGCTGGAAGTGATATAGATTTTACAACATTTACCTTATTTTTATTCTTTATAAATGTTGGACAAGCTCCATTTTTAATAAATTCCATGTTTCCTGAATATAGGTCTAATATGGCTACATCTAGTGTCGCATATG